>NZ_JAEKDA010000014.1:0-224222 GCF_016405635.1 Pseudomonas sp. MF6755 | reverse complement strand
ACGTTGGTGCCACGCCCTGGCATGGTCTGGGCAGTCGCCTCTCCCCCAAACAACCGCTCGAAGTCTGGCAGCGTGAAGCGGGTATGGACTGGCAGATTCAGGAAAGCCCGGTCCATTTTAAGTCTGACGCCATCGGGCACCTGGGCTCAATTCATACCTTCCCTGAGCAGAAGGTGCTGTATCGCTCCGACACCAAGGCCCCTCTGTCGGTGGTTTCTCAGCGCTACCAGGTGGTGCAGCCACGTGAAGTGCTGGAGTTCTACCGGGATCTGACTGAAGTCTCGGGCTACGAACTGGAAACCGCTGGAGTGCTCAAAGGCGGTCGCAAGTTCTGGGCGCTGGCCCGTACTGGGCAAGGCACGACGCTCCGTGGTAACGACCAGGTGAATGGCTACCTACTGCTGGCCACCTCCTGTGATGGCACTCTGGCCACCACAGCGACCCCGACCACCGTGCGCGTGGTCTGCAACAACACCCTGACCATCGCTCTGGATGGCACCACCCGCGCGATCAAGGTACCGCACAACACCCGCTTCGATCCGCAGGCGGTGAAAAAGCAGTTAGGCATCGCCGTTTCACAGTGGGACACCTTCATGCATCGAATGCGCACTCTGTCTGAACGCAAGGTGCAGTGGCATGAAGCGATGGGCTTTTTCATGAGCGTTGTGTGTGACGTCCCCCCCAATAGCAAACTGCCCGAAGTCCTGCCGAACGAGCGCGCATTGCGCAAGGTTCAAAGCCTATACGAAGGCGGAGGTCGCGGCGCCACGCTGGAATCGGCCCAAGGAACTGCGTGGGGCTTGCTCAATGCGGTGACCGAGTACGTTGATCACGAGCGACGTGCCCGAAGTACTGAATACCGCATGGACTCGGCTTGGTTTGGCCAAGGGGCTCTCATCAAACAACGCGCCCTGCAAGCCGCATTGCAACTCGCCGCCTAGCTCCACTCACTTAATCAACTATTAAAACGCCTGGTCAGCTTCTGCTGGCTGGGCGTTTTTTATGCCGCACAGGAAAACATCATGCACACACAAACTCTGCAACACCCCAGTAACAAACCCCGTCCCGCCTTACGCCTGGTGGGGACCAAACAACTGCCGCGTGAGGACTGGTTGGCAGTTCGCAAACAAGGTATCGGCAGTTCGGATGCCGCAGCAGCCGTCGGACTTAACCCATATAAATCCCAGTTGGAGCTGTGGCTGGAGAAAACTGGGCGTGACACCTCACTGCCCAAACTCGATCCACAGGATGAAGACAGCCCAGCTTACTGGGGCAACATTTTGGAGCCTATCGTGGCGACGCATTACAGCCGGCGCAGCGGTCATCGGGTCCGCCGCATCAATGCGGTGCTGCAGCATCCTGATCCAAAACTGGCCTGGATGCTGGCCAACATCGACCGAGAGGTGATCGGCGCGCCAGAGGTGCAGATCCTCGAATGTAAAACGGCCGGTATCAACGGGGCTCGCCTCTGGAAAGAAGGTGTACCGGAGTATGTGCAGTTGCAGGTCATGCATCAGCTCGCCGTCACCGGCAAGCAGGCGGCGGATGTGGCGGTACTGCTCGGTGGCCAGCACCTGGAGGTCCATCGCATCGAACGGGACGAATCGATGATTGCTCGGCTGATCGACCTGGAGCGGTTGTTCTGGGATTACGTGGTCAGTGACACCCCACCACAGGCCGATGGCACGGCCTCAGCAGACGCGGCATTGCGCTGCCTCTACCCCGAGGATAACGGGCAGACCCTGGACTTCAGCCAACAAACGGAGTTGGCCAGCACCTACCTAGAGCTCAAGGCTGTTCGCCAGCGCATTGCTCAGCAAGAGACGCGTGAGGCGCAGCTCAAGCAGGTCCTGCAGCAGGCCATGGGTGAAGCCACCCGTGCAGAGTTTGCGGAAGGCTACATCAGCTGGAAGAAGTCCAAAGACAGCCTTGGTCTGGATGTCGAACAGATGCTCAAGGACAAACCCTACCTGCAGGCCCGCTACCCCAAGATCAAAACAGGCAGTCGCCGCTTCCTGATCGGCTGAATCATCCCACTCACCCACGCCACCCGGACCGTTTAGGTCCCGGTGGCTTTTTTATTTCCGGATTAAGGAGAACCGCCATGCTCAAAGGTTTAGCCATTACCCCTCCGGTACTCGGGCGCATTTCCATCGGCAAGGTCGTCGAGAAAAACGGCAAGCGTCTACCGGAAAAGGACGATCAATTCACCCTTACCTCCCAAGTACAGAGCCGCGACGGCTGGCTGCTGCATCCACTCAATGAGGAGCTGCGCAATGGCCAGGACGGCAAGCTACGCAGTATTCCGATCCGGCTGCTGTTCAACGAGCCTGACCTGAACTTTCGGGCGGACTACAGCCTATTTGACCGTAACAGCGGCCGGCCGCTGTGTGTAGGCAACGGCGAGACTTGCAAGCGTTTGACCAAGGACGGCATCCAGTCGTTGCCCTGTCCTTCACCGGATGGCTGTTCACTGGCTCAAGGCAATGCCTGCAAGCCTTACGGCCGGCTGAACGTGGTAATTGGCGATGACGATCCGCTGGGCAGTTTCGTCTTCCGTACCACTGGGTTCAACAGCATACGTACCCTGGCGGCACGCCTGCAGTACTTCAGCGCAATCTCCGGCAATCGCCTGGCCTGTCTGCCGCTGGAGCTGCGTCTGCGGGGTAAGTCCACTCGGCAGAGCCACGGCACACCGATCTTCTACGTCGATATCACGGTGCGCAGCGGCCTGAGCTTAGAAGACGCCTTACTGGAAGCCCAGCAGCTGGAGGAAACCCGACAAGCCGCGGGTTTTGACCAGAGCGCCTTGGATCACGCGGCCCGGCAGGGCTTTAACAATGGGGCCTTTGAAGACAGTGAGGAGGACACCGGGGCCATCGTCGAGGAGTTCTTCCCCAGCATTGAAGATCAGCCCAGCCCTTTAGAGCCAAAAGCCCAACCGGCAGCGCCTGCCAAACCCTCACTCGCCCAAAAATTGGAGTCGCAAGCCACGCGACACAACGGCAAGCCCACCGTCCAGTAACAGGGTTTCTCAGAACCCTTCGTTCTCACGCACTCGTATAGGAAGACCCAAATGAAATATCACAAACTCCAAGCCGGTGAAACGACCGGCACCTATGTCATGGACTCCCCTGTCACCGAAGCTGACATCCTACGTATGGCGCAACAACTGGCAATGAGTCGCCTGTCTAAAGGCCGGGCACTGACAGAGCCGAAGCAGGTCTTCAGCCACCTGCAAACACTGCTGCAGTACCATGAGCACGAAGTCTTTGCTCTTCTGCTGCTCGACACCAAGCACCGGATTATCGGATTTCAGGAGCTGTTTCGCGGCACGCTGGACGGGGCCAGCGTTTACCCAAGGGAAGTGGTCAAGATCGCCCTAGAGCACAACGCAGCAGCCGTGGTACTGGTGCATAACCATCCTTCTGGAGATCCCGAACCCAGCCAGGCCGATCGCACGCTGACCACCACCCTCAAGAACGCCCTCAACATGATTGGCACAAAGACGCTGGATCATATCGTTGTAGGCCACGAAGGCTGCGTATCGTTGGCTGAACGAGGTTACCTATAACGCCTAGGCTCACACTGCCCGATAGACTGCCCTTGGCTGATGCTAGGGCAGTCATCGGCAGGGAAACTCCCCTCACTTATTTTTTGTCGTAATCCAGCGGTTGTACTCAGCTCCTGCTGCAGCCGACACTATGACTTCCCCACGCCTAAGGGCGTCCACAGTTGACCTAACTTTTTTCTTTATTCGTACCGCGAACACCAATCAGAGTGCCTCTGCCTAATCGCCGTAAACCTACGAGCAAGCTGCCGGGTCAACCCGCACAAAGGTCACACTGAATTCTTTGCACTGCCGATGCTGCTGGAGCCGATTCGCAAAGCTGAAGGCATCATTCAGCTCAAAGCGTTGAAAAACATCCAAGCCACGTCCAAGCACTATCTTCCAACCCGTGTCGGTTGTGATATCTCGATCATGCTTGGTGCCGCTGGTGTCGTAGGCCCAACTGAACTGGATGCCAACACCGGTACAAGCATCAGAGATCTTCTGCAGGCTTTCGGTCTGGCGATCACCATTTGTATCATCTTCAACGGTCACCACATGAACAACCACCTCATCTTCCGGACCTTGCAGCTTGCTAATGGTCTCCATCAGTTCCATCAAATTGCGCAACTGATGGAACATACGAAGATAGGGGTCTGTGATGATGATGCGCTTGGCACCTACCAGATAGGGACTGAACAACTTGTCAAAACTCAGGCCTCGCTGATTTTCGTGGAAGACCAAATGCTGCTCTTTCAGCACAGGCTCCACAGACACTGGATTGATAGGGCGTGAAATTGGCCTTTGCTTGGCTGGCGCTGCCTCGATAAGCGCCAAATGGTCAGTGCCGACGTGGGGTAAATCGATAGCAGAAACTTCAGTCGCTCCCCGACGATGGTACTGGTTAGGGTACTCATCCTCTTCCAGTGTGCGCACCAATCGCTCCTGAGCATCAGCACCCTGGTAGGCAAAGCGAACTGCTGGATAGGTCGCGTCAATGCGTAGCAACTGATCCTTCACCCGCTTGCGCCCTTCAATTGCTGTGCGCAATACGTCTTCCACTTCGGCGTCTGTCGCCTCGTCATGCGGGTACAGGATCTTCATCAAACCAGAAAAAGTTTTGTTGATGCCATCGCGGTCGCGCGTCGAAATATCGTCGGATAGCGTGAACTGTCCCTTGTAGCGATCTGAGTAGTCATGACTACGAAGCGAGCGCAGGATCTCGGCCAGGTAGTCCACCACGAAGCCATAACCACTGGAGAACATCTCGCCACGGATGACATCCACTTCCCATCCGGGGATGTAGCTGTGAATGCGGTCGAGAAAGGCTGAATCGTGGAACTTTTCCGGCAGCGGGTCGAACAGGTCCGTGTGCTTAAGCATGTACGGCACGGTGTGATCGGTATTACCCACAAACACCATGCTGGCCTCTGCTCCCAAGGTTTCCACTCCCCGTGAGAACGACTTGTTGGCCATATAGTTCTTCATGATGTCCACCAGAGCCTTGTCCACTCGCTTTTGCTTGCCGGCGAATTCATCGAAAGCCACTACATCCCAGTAACCCACCAGGCCGAGCTTACCTGTGCCGTTATGGACGAACAGCTTGGGAACCGTAACTTCGCCACCGGAGATAAGAATGCCGTGGGGCGAGAACTCGGAATAAACGTGCGACTTGCCAGTGCCCTTCGGCCCCAGCTCTATCAGGTTGTAATTGCGCTCGCAGAACGGGATAAGGCGGATAAGCTGGGCGAGCTTATTGCGCTTGCCGAACATCTGCGGATTGAAGCCTACACTCTGTATCAGCAGGTCAATCCACTCATCAGTGGTGAACTGCTTACGCGCCTCCAGATAGCCGTCGAAATCAAAGCGGGAAATCTGAATTGGCTTTAGCGAGGCCAGAATCCAAGGTGAGGCAGACTTATCCTCGGTGTATTCATACTCCACATCCGCAATGCACCAAACACCACCTACCAGCAGCTTCTGGTGGGCCTTGACGGTGTTGGAGTCGATCAGCACCTTCTTGATGCCCAGGTTGGCGAACTCAGCCTCGTACACGTCATCCTTGTCGTTTAATGAGACGCTAATACGGTCAATAACCTTGTGCCGCCCCTTCTCCTTGATGGTCGAGCGTACCAGCCCTGCTTCGTTTCGGTGGACATAGTGCTTGCGCAGAATCTCCTTGACCGTCTCGATACCGGTCTGGATCGTCGCCTCGTCATTGGTCGCGCAGTATTGGCCCAGCAAGTACTCCAGCACATACGACGGCACAATGGCGTTGCCCTTCACCGCTTTGACCAGGTCTTTGCGCACCACCAGGCCGGCAAAGTACTGGTTGATCTTGTCGTCGAGCTGACTCATTGGAGCTCCTGCTTAAAAATCGAATTCGCTGCTGAACGAGCGGCGAATGGAGTAACGCGCGGCTTTGTACCGTGTGAAGTGTGAAGTGCCTTCCACGGTCTCTTCAAGGAGCAGCTCCACCTGCTGATTGTTCGCCTCATCGGCCTTGCGGCTGAGAATGAAGCGTACCGGCAACTCCCGCTCACGCGGGTTAGCAGAGCTGAAGTCGAACAACAGCTCATGCTGATCGGATACCAGCTCACCGTCCAGCGTGAACAAACCTGCACGCAACCGGCGCGACTGCAGTTTCTCGGTCACTGCCTCGGTTTGATAGAGCACCACCGCCAACTGCCCGGTGGTGATGGTCTTACCACCGACACCGATGAACTCCACACCCACCCGACCCACATCGCTCTGGCGCTTCTTGTTAATACGGATGACCGGGATCACCACCTCTTGCAGGGTGGCACCACCGTGCACAAAGCGACTACCAGAGCCTTTCAGCCGCAGACGGTTGATGGATTTGGGAATCTGCACCATAAGCGTCCCCGTCAGGCCTAGCTGCACCGGGTTGAAGGTTTTAAAACTGGCTCCTTCGCGCAAGCTACGACCCAGTACAAAACGCCGGTCGCGGTAGAGGACCTCATCGCCCTCTGGCTCACCGCTGAGGAAATCGCTCTCCTGCAGCGGATGATTCTGATAGATGAAGCCATGATCGGCAGTGATCAGCAGGTTACTGGCATTGGCGTTGGTCAGCTTCTTCACCAGACGGATTAGCTCACTGAGCGTTTCCTCGGCCGCCGCAAACACTCGTTCTTCGGTATCACGGGTGTCGCCGGTCTTGTCGATCAGGTTGTGATAAACGTAAACCACCTCATTGTCGCGCAGCAAGGCACGAGAGTCGGCCTGGTTCATCGCCAGTAGATCCTTGGCTCGTACCACCTGAGATGCTGGCACCCTGGTCGCCAGAATCTTGCCCCGGTTGACCGAGCCTTGAGCGCTCTGACCATCCACTATGGCATCGCCACTGTCGTTGTCGGCCAGTTGCAGGCTGCTGTTGGGTAGCAGTGCCGCCATGCCCAGCTGGGTATAACTCGGCAGCATCGACAGCATCGGTTCCAGATCAGCCTCGAAGCGATCTTCCTGACGAATCAGGCTTTGCAGCTCCTCGCCTACCTCATAGCGGAACGCATCGGAAATCAGCACACACACCTTAGTTCTGCGCTCCACAAAGGGCTGCACATAGCGGCTGAAGAAATTGCGCTGCAGCACTACGGGCGCGGCCTCCCACTGCTGCGCCGCATCCACGTGCTGCTGCCAGCGGTCGTTAAGACGGCTCAGGTAGTTGTTGCCGTACAGATTCTCGACCTGCATAGCCAACTCACCCAGCAGCGAAGCCTGACCGGATTCACGCAGGTGATAGACGAACTTGCGGTAACGCTGATCCAGCCTGAACCACTGGCTGGCGTACTTTTTCACGCCATCAGTCAGCGATTCCATTTGCAGCTGCGTTATGTCCAGCACCTGGATGAACTGCGCCGCATGCTCCAGCGCCAGGTACACATCCTTGAAGCGCTCAAACCAGTGGCTCTGGCGGCGCTGGCGTACCCACTGCTCAACCTCCACAGCGGTGACTGTACTGGCCACCACGGCACGTACCAGCTCACTGAGGATCTTGCGGTCGATCAGCTCGAAATAATCCAGCTCCAGCAGGCTGCGCCAGTCCAGAGTTTGCAGCTTGTCGTCAATCTGCAGCACCGCCGCGCACTGCTCAGACAGTGTCTCGAAACTCTGCTCATGCGAACGACTGTCCTTCCAGCGTTTGAGGAACACCAGCGCCTCAGCGGACAGTCGCGCCTTGTAAGCCGGGTCGATCCCAAGCATGAAACAAGCCTTAAACAGCTCGATAACGAAATCGTGCAACCCTGGTTGCTCGGAGCTATAGCCATAGGCGCGCTTCACCTGCTCCCACAGATAGGTATTCAAGCCGCTGCTTTCGATTAACTTGATCCGCACATCTTTGCCAGCGGCCAGATCACCCAGCAGGCTTTCCAGAATCACATCCAAGCGCGGCTCGTTGCCGGCACACACGGCGAGCATCTTGCGTTGCAGCAGGTTCTGCGAATCACCCGGCTCAAGTAACTTGCTAAGGGCCTCACGGCGCTTGGCGGATTCGAAAAACGCCACATGGGCTTCCAAAAGTGGGTAGCAGTCCGGTCCCAACTCCAGCTCAGCCAGCCACAAGGCAACCTGATCGGTACGGAAGCAATTGCCACTGGCAAGCTGCACATCCAACAGCCAATTGTGCAAATGCGAAGGCTCAGTACCTTCACGGTAGATCAGAAACTTCTGTTCCGGTTGCTCTCGCAGGAGGCGGTATTTCACGCCAAACTCATTGTTAGCCAGCTCGACTTTCTCGACATCCGGCAACTCCAGCGTCTCGAAATCAGCGCGAAACTCCAGGCGCGTGTCATACCAGAACACTATGCGCTGCTTGTCGAACAGGTTACTCAGGGCCTGGGTGATTTTGGGGTTACTCATGTTTATGCATTCCCAATCCGAGCCTGCAGCGTTTCGACAATTCGATTGACTCGAGCTGGTTGGACTTACCCGAACCATTAGGCCCAATGATGACATTCAACGGCCCCAGCGGGATGACGGTAGAGAACGCGCCGAAGCTCAAAAAATTGTTCAGTTGGATGGACTGAATCAGCATTGTATCTGCTCCTTGTTATGCTTCATTCATCCCCCTTGGCATCTAGCCCGACGATCTTTTTCAGCGCCGAGCCGAGCTTGAGGTAGTTTACTTTGACGCCGTCATCCAGATTCAGCGGCACTTGTTTAGTAGCCAGCGGGTAGAGGGTGTCACGCTCGTAGTCGTCCAGCTCCAGTAGTTGCTTTTTGAGCGGTTCAATTTCCTTGAGGGCGCGGGTCTTTTCACCTTGGCTGGCGCTGGTGCTGATGCCGATTTGTTGGAGGTGGTCCAGCCGTGCAGCCAGTTTTTTGCGGAAGTCGCGCAGGTATTGCAGCACCACACTCGCTGTGTCGGTGCGGTAGCGATGCAGGTAGATCAGCGCACTGAAGGTGCCTTTAGGGCTGGCGAACAACCAGTAGATCGGGCGCTTCTTGTAGCGTTTCACATGGTCGGCGTAGAAGTCCTTGATAAAGTACTTGCGCACGTCCTTGCCCAGCGATGCCTCAATAAAGGCTAGGTTGTCCTCGTAGTGCTCCACGCCGAAGGTAACGCGTAAAAAGGTGCGGAAACGCTCGGTCACATCGTCAGCAAACCACTCGCCATCCAGCAGCGGGATCACGTTGTCTTCGTCCGGCATAAAACTCGGCTCGGGGATCTGGCGCAAATACTCAGCCAGTGTGTCGCCCTGGTTGGCCAGCACCAGCCCTGGATTGTCCAGGCTGTAGCGGCCAAACATACAGCCCACGGCGTAGGACAAAAACTCGCGCATCGTATCGGCCAACAGCTGCGCACCCAGCTCCTCCCCTGACTTGTCACCACCGTAGCGGTAGTGTGGGTTGCATGTGAGGGTGACTTCCTTGAGCGACACCTCGGGTGTCAGTTCATCCTGCAGACTATAAGCCTCGATAAAGATACGGTTGTTTTCTTCTTCGAGGCGCTGCATTTCTAGCATCATCTCGCGCCAGTGAGAGTGGAGTTGTTGATAAGCGGCTTGTAGGGTGGACTGCCGGTGGCCGGGGTGTAGCAATGGCAGAACTGTGAAGTCCCAGGAGGTTTCGTAGGAGTCCCAGTCGGACTTTGCGGCTAGCACACTGCGCCGAACCCGATCATTCAACTGCTCATCGTCTGGCTTTTTGAACGGTAAACTAAGCACGTGGGTGAGTTTAAAATCAAGCGTAGGAGCAAGCATTCTTAGTAGGAAGCTGCATACACGACTATTCAGAAATGCCTCTACGGCCTCCGTTTTACTTGACTGACTGACGAAACCCATTGGCCCTTTGGCATCAAACATAAAACCACACGGAACCACACGAACAGCAAAGTCGCTGCTCGAAATGCCAGACCAAGTGAACCCCTCACGAAAGCCATACTCACCGTTGTAGTTATGAGAGCGGATACGCCCTGTCTTTTCATCCTTGAAATTTTTAAGCTCACGGCCATCATCAAACCAATTTACAAAATGCTCTGAATTACCATACCAACGCCTAGAGCCACCACCCTTCACATAAGGAAACCATCTTTTTTCAGATGTTTTAGCCTCGGCGTCACTTTTAATGTTAAAACCGACATTCATCACGCTCGCCTCATGCCACTCCCGTAAGAACGTGGCATTACTACCAGTCGCGAGCCCTTCCCTCGTGATGATCTCCTTGGAAATCGAAGGATAGCTTGTGAATAAATTCCTCATCCTTTCAGATGCCCAAAAAACTATCGGACATCCTGGGATTTTTTCAAATTGCTCCGACGAAACCCGATAGCGTATTTTGCTTTGAGGGACTTGAATCGCCTTCAAAAGATCAGCATCCTTTTCGGCCTCAGACTGGCCTTCAGTCAGCTTTATAAACTCTCCTTTGAAGTCTTCATTGGCCGCGCTACTCAAGACGAATGCAGTAGTCGAAACGACCTCCCCACCAATAGAGTCAAATGCGCGCTCTCCAAGCTGGGCCATCGTGCAGATTGTTGACCTAGATAAAATCACAGATCTAACCGCCTCATATCTAGGCGCGAACATCCAACCCTGCATCGTGATCATGCCAACATATGACTTTGCTAAAACCAGCTTCAGACTTCTTAGGATAAACGCCTGATAAAGGTCGTATTTACCCTCGACGTATTCAACATCGAGCCAGCTTTGCAATGACTCATTTAGATCTGCCTTTTTCTTGTACGGAGGGTTGGCAACTACCACCGCATAACGCGGGCTCAGGTAGTCGGTCATTCGTAGCACCTGCAGCACTTTAGCGTGGGTGCCAGCAAGGAACAGACTGCCTGCCATGTCCTTGGCCTCCAGCACGGGCAACACGTTTTGCACGCTGCTGAGTTTGGGACGGATCAGCGAGCCAAAGTTATCGGCCTCCTCAAACTGCTTGAGGGTTTCACGCAGGTCAAGAGTGAACAGGTCACGCCCTACGGCCGTGATGTATTCATCCAGCTCGTCATGGCTGAACACCACTTTTTCCATCACGCAGATATTTGGCTCGATGGCCTTGTTGAAAAAGCGGCGCTGCTTGGCGCGGGCTTTCATGGTCAGTGCAAAAGCGGCTAGCTCCCCTGCGCGCTCATCCAACTCGATGCCGTAGAGGTTGTGGGTAAGAATTTTTTCCGGGATTTCGCTAGGGTCAGTGCCCATCTCTTCGTAAATGGCATAGAGCAGATCGAAGGCATAGGTGAGCATGTGACCGGAGCCGCAGGCCGGATCGCAGACCTTGATGTCTTCGGGGCAATCGATCTTGAGGAAGTCGGTTTCTGCAGCCTCGGGCTTGATGTAGTAATCCATCTGCCTGGCAAGTGCCGAGTTAGGATGGTTGAGCATCCACAGACGGCCGAGAGAGTTTTCCACCAGGTAGCGCACGATCCAGTGCGGGGTGAACAGCTGGGTAGCTGCGGGAATATCTTCTGCCGTGATCTTCTGATTTTTCTTCAGACCCTCAAAAACCGAGTCCTTTTTCTCGGAGATGTAGAATTGGTACAGCCAGCCGATGACTTCCACGTCCTGGCAGGTATCAGGGGTCATGGCTTCGCGGGTGTAGGCCAGGATGGAGTTGCCCGAGAGCAGGTCATCCGGCATCAGCAATTCGGTGTAGTCGGCAATGCGCTCGAACAGGTAAGGCATGGCGCTGTGGAAGGCGTTGCACTCGGCCACTACCAGCAGACGATAGGCTTCCTGCTGCGGATCGTGGCTAGGGGCGTTACCGCTAAGCAGAGCCTGGATCTGCTGGCGGACTTTCTCGGGCACGCGCTCATCGTCGATATGTCCCGCTTTGGCTTCAGCCAGTATTTCAGGCTGGAACTGGCCTTCATCAGCGGGCGATACCACGCGGATACGGGTGTAACCGTTTACATCCATAAAGCGAAGGGCGCAGAAGCGGTTGAACCAGGTGTAGGCGACCTTGTCGATGAGCTGCTCACGGCCGTTCGCGGCGATTTGTTTTTCCAGCTGGGCAACGGCTTGCGGACTTTCACGGCGGGCAGCACTGCTTGCATATAGCACTAGGGAGAGCTTGGCGCCCACTTGCTCCAAGAGCAGGCGACGTGTGTGCTGGGCGAACTTCTTGAGTTTGGTGGTTTCCATCATTCTTCTCTTTATGGGCCTGCTCGATCATTTGTGTGGTTTCACGAAAATGATCGGGGCACTTGTCCGTTTCAAATCTGTACGCGGTTGCCTGCTTGGATTTCCTTCAGCCAAGCTTCGCGCAGCTGTCGTAAGTAATCATCCAACTCGGATTCACTGGCCAGCCAAGGCTTGCTGTAACCCACCGTAATAGATCGTGCGGGCACCAAGCGCGGTTCGGCCACTTTGGGTGGTTCTGTGCTTGGTGGCGGCGGATAATCGATGTCCTGATTTCCCGCTGGTGGCGGAGAAAAGGGTGGGATTGGATCTGGTACCGGTTGCGGACGAGCCAGTCGCTCTAATTTGAGCAGTAACTGTGCGTATTGGTTGTCCTCGAAGGCACGCAACTGATCGCGGATCATGGCGATACGCTTCTGCCCTTGCATTGACTGCTGAGCTTCAACAAACGGCACAGCGAGCTGAGCCTGCTGCTCAGGCTTAAGACTGCCGTACTCGTTGCTCCCCTGCAGACGCTGCTCCAACTCGGCAAGCCGGCTGACTGCGGTAGCCTTCTCGCTGGTTAGCTGGTTAGCAATGGCTTGTTGCAGGGCCTCCAGTTGCGGTTTGGCCTGCTGCAGGCGGTTGCCTTGCCAAGGTTTATTCTCGGTGAGTAATGCCTTGATGGCTTCAACCTCCCCCGTGGCAACATAGGCGAAATTGTCTTCCTGCTCCTGCACCAGTTGGCGAGCCTGATCGTAAATAGCTTTTTGCGGACTACCCATGAAGCGACGTAGCGGCTCAATGATCTGCTCTTTGGTGTCGAGCATGGCATCGGAGGCGCGGGACAGTTCGGTAAGGAACCAGCTGGCGTTTTTGCCGGCGATTTCCTTGAGAGTAGCCATCACGCCATCCAGCACGCTGAGGAAGCCATACAAGGCTTTTTGCCCATGCAGGTCGGCTAAATCAATCTCCAGTTCTTTGATGGCGTCGATGGTTTCACGTGCCAGAGCGCGGGCTTCGTTGCAGCTGGCGGGACGGTCGAAAAAGTCGGCAAAGAACTCTTTGAGATGGCGAACCTGGGAGGCGCTGAACTCGATTTGCGGCTCCAGCACCAAGGTGGTGTGAGCGTTGGTGTTGCGCAAGCTGCGCTCTAGGTTGTCGCCTTCCAGCAGGTTGCTGTCTTGCCGCACCTCCGCTTTGCCGCGTGCGCAAAGCAGCGCGAGGTTGCAGAGGATGGCCGCGTAGTACCAACCGTAGTTCTTGCGCTCGAAGCGCTCCAATAGGGTTTTGACCGTGGTGCGCACACCGCTGCGAGCATTGCTCTGGATATAGGCCAGTAGTTCCTGCTCGGGCTCGGTCAGGCTAGTAGCGTCGTTGCCGAGTAGACCGTCCTGGGCCTGGCGCAAGTATTTGCCGATGTCATTCTCGTTGAACGGCACATCGCGCAGCATGCGCAGGTTCGGATAAGTAGTTTCAATCAGCTGGTAGAAGCCTTTGAGAATACGGGCCTGACCGTCGCTGCTGGTGGCCTCCACGTCGGCGGCGTTAATTATCAAGTGCGCTTTGCCGAGCAGCTCCTTGGCACGATCCTGCAGCTCGGCCAGACGTTCGTTGTTCTGGAAACCCTTGGCGTCGATGATGCGTTTGACCGCTTCCTGCTGGGTGCTGCTGTTCTGTCGGATGTATTTCTCAGTGCGCTTGTGCAGGGTGAGATCCTGCATGAACCGGGCATCAGCCGGCAGCACCACGCGCAGCTCATCACGTCCCATACTCTGCATACGCTGCACCGTGAGGTTATCGAAGTTGTCACTAAGCGGAGTGACAATGTGGATGGCCAACTCAAACTCACGACTGAGCGAACGGTCGTCCATTTTGCGCGTATAGGCGTAGTCCTGGCCGTTTTCATAGCGGACCTTGCGCTGCTTGACCACACCATCAAACAGCAGGGTTTCCAGCTCCTTGATGACATCGGCAGTTTCGATCTCTGTGTTTTTGATCTCTTCTTCGATGTCCTTCTCTTCGTCGGTCAGGTACTCGTAGAGCTCGCCATTGCGTTGGATGTAGGTTTGCTGCTCCAGCAAGTTGAGTGCCGCTTCCAGCTTCTTGCGTTGGGCTGGAATGTCTTCGCCAAAACGCTCTAGCATCAGTACATTGAGATTGCGCAGAGTGGCCTTGAACTCCTTGACGTACTTGACCAAGAACAATGCTTTGAGCACGCGCACCGCGTATGGGTCGCCAAGGTGCCGCTCGGCATTGTTGATAGCGCTTTGAATAGCGCTTTTCAGCGCGCCGCGAATGCCTTCGAACATCCGATCGAAGGTGGCCAGCTGGCCCACTGGCTCGCTGTCGATAGCCATGGCCACTTCGCGGAATACACCGAGCATGGAGCGTTCGCCCACCGAGTTGGCCTTGCCCTCAAAGCCGTTGTGCATGGATATGCCACGAATGGCCGACTGGAAAAGCGGGAACTGGTAGGGCACGAAGGGGTAGCAGTAGGTGAAGTGCTCCAGATCGCGGAAGTTCTGGTAGTGCTGTCCACCGTCGGCAAAGTCGAACAGAGTTTTGAAGTTGTTGAGCTGCTGGTTGTAGACGGTTTTCAGCAGCTCGGCACCGGAATCGTTCTTGGTCAGCAAGCGTTTCTGGATCACCTCGGCCACGTCGGCGCTGGTGAGCTTGAGACGGTTGGCAAAGCGCGCCTGGATCTTGGTGAAGTCGTTGCTTTGTTGCTTGCTCATGTCGCCCATCACAGAGTCCATATCCTCCTGTGCGGTGACAAATACCCATGCCCGGCCCTGGCACTTGGTGGCCAAACTTTCAGCCACGGTTTGCAGGTTGGTCATGAGCTTGGTGTTGTCGGCAATGTACTGACCGACCTCATCGACAAAGAAATTCAGGCGGAAGTTGGGCGGCTGTTTGTCCAGCCACTCCTTGACCTGATTGCCGAAGTCTTCAATGGAAACGCTGTGTTGAGCGCGGTATTTATCGAGGATGCCCTTGGCCAGCGCCAGGTCTTCGTCGGTGATCTGGGCGTAGGCCTTGGCGATGTTGCCTGTCTCCAGCAGCGCCTGCTCGCGACCACGCTCCCAGGGCTTATTGGCGATGCTCTGGTAGGCTTCCTTGAACGGTTGGAACAGTTCCCGACTGTCCAGGTCGCGTTCAAACTGGGCAATGTAGCCCTGCTTGCCGTAATAACCACACATCTCGTTGAAGACTTTGACGAACACAGAAAGCAAGGCGTCGACCTGGGTCTTGCTGATGATGTCGGCCTTCTGGTCGATGTTGAACAGGATGCTTTTCGAGGGGATGGCGACAGCTTTCTTGAGCTGGGCGCGCAACAGCTCGTCGTCATCCTTGATCTTGGGTAGGAAGATGTCCAATGCAGTACTGCCGTCGACCTGGCGATTTTCCAGCAGCAGGGCGAGCATTTTCAGCAGGTGCGACTTACCCGAGCCGAAGAAGCCGGAGACCCAGACGCCATTGGCATGGTGGTAGTCGGTATAGGCATCGAGGAAGTGCTCCAGACGCTTGGCGACTTCGTCAGTCAGGACGTATTCACTGAGCTCGTTGAACAAGCTAGCTTCGTCGTCGGCCTTGATGACGCCCTCAATCGGGCGACTGACTGGGCTCTTGAAAATTCCGTTGAGTTTCATCGACTGCTTCCTTACACCTGAGACTCGAAAATATTGAATGCACGGTAGTACTTGTCATCGTGCAGCAGACCGAACAGCTCCAGTGACGCGCCTTGTTCCAGCGAATGCCGATACTCACCGGGGAAGAACATCACCGTGGGTTTGTCCTTGGCCGTGCTTTGCAGATTGTTGAGTACGTTGTGCGAGCGAATATAGGGGAACACTTCACCGATGCCGGAGAGGAAAAGCACGTCGTAATCCGCCTGAGCAATACGTTCGCCAATAGCCGGGACCAGGTGTTCCTTGATATCCAATACACCCTGCAAAAGTTCCAGCAGACCTTCTTTTTCCACATCGGGCTCAACCGCCCGGATCTGTTCCCACAAGCTGACACCTTCGTCACTGCCCTCACGAGCCTTTAGCAAGTCGATGGTCAGGTCGTACAGGCTGACTTCCAATACCTTTACACCACGCCCCTGCAAACAATCGATACGCAGACCGGCCAACGTGTTGACCAGTTGCCGCTGCATGCGTTGTATCTCAAAGGCTTCAGCCGCCTTGAATTCGCAGATGTAGAACGGCAGATCATTATTCAGCCCTTTCATTTCCAGAAAGCGTTGACCGCTCATGACGTTCAATAGGTGTTCAAAGCGGGCTGCCAGCGGCTGCTGACTGATTTTTTGGCTCATTGCAGCCACCTTTTAAGTTCATGGTCAGTTGCCGGGAATATCAGCAATTGCTCGTTATCGTGGCGAACCAGTAAATGGGCCAGCGCTGGAGTTATCAACACAGGCTGAATCTGGTGCTGTGCGCTGATCAAGTCGGCATCCCGCAACATGCGGAACAGGTTTTGTCGCAATTTGCTATGCGTGGACGCAGCCAGTTCATCCAGCTCGGCATGCCACAAAGCTTTGGCATTGCAGAAGGCATCGTAATCGCTTGTCGTGAGTTGGCGGCGCATAAGCAGGTAATGCTCGCGCAGAACTTCGCGAGCGAAGTCGCGGATGAACGCATAGCGCCGGCAAGTTGCAGCCCACAGAAGGTAGCCTTGCTCCCGCAGGCTGCCATCCACCAAAAACTCCAGCTCCTCTGGATCCAAAAGCTCCAGACGCGCGATCAACTCCTTACTGATACGTGTCGCAGCAGCCGCTGTACGAACTTGCAACAGGTTCTCACCACGCACCTGCTCCCGTGTTTGCTTCCAATCACGCAGCGTTAGATAGCGCTCCACAACCAGCGGTGCTTCCTGCAAAAACAGGCCACCCGTGGTGAAAGAAAGACGATAACGCTCAGCCATCACTTCGCGCCTGCTGCGATTCGTCACTGGCTCCGCCAGCTTTGACCCAGGTATCCACCTCAACCTTCTGGAACTTCCACAACCGACCGACCTTGTGGGCTGGCATGCTGCGTTTGGCAATCCATGCATAAACGGTGTCCTTGCTGACGCCGAGGTGTTCGGCAATTTCATCAACACTGTGCCAACGATCAGTCATAGCTAAATCTGCCGATAAAAAAACGTGCTGATATTAGCCGTTTTTGTCGGTTTTAATAAGGTTAAAGCTGTTTCTCAGGATTAATGCCTGACAAATGCCTGCGCCACTTCAAAATGGCTTCAAAGGGCAGCCTAGCGAGTTTGCTTTGGTAAGCCTACGCTGCGAATAGCTCAGTGGCGAAATGAAAATGCGTCGCCATCAGTTCCCTCACCCGCCGGGATACATCTGCTCGATCAGCTGATCGAACTCTCCGCCATACCCACAGTAATCACGCGGAACGCGCTCAATATCCTCGGCAATCTGCGCAATCACTTCGCGCAGTTCCAATTGTCCATACCACCGAGCAGGAATCGCCGCAGCGCCATACTGAACACCAAGTATGTGTCCAGTGATCAGTCCGGAACCGTCGCTGTTGCCACCGTGATTCACCGCTGTTATGACGCCATCCTCGAACGAGCTCGCCGTCAGGGCACACCAGAGGCCAATTGCCAGCGCTTCTTCAGCGACCCAACCGCCACCGAGTTCGCCGATGCGTTGCGGGGTGGGCTTGTAGCCTTCATAGAAGAAAAACAGCACACGCTCGATAAGGCTGCGAGCTTCTTCCATGCCGGGCTTTTGCCCATATTTGGCCAGGCTTTCGCTAACTGCATGTTCGAGACTGTCCTCCCTGACCATCCGCTGGAGGATGTCAGCGAACAGCCCTGCCGTCAGGTAGCCTGTAGGGTGCCCGTGAGTAAGGCGCCCTGACTGGGCAGCGTAGTCAAAGGCGTTAGCAAAGAATGCACAGGGAGCAACGCGCATCAAGGCGCCGCAGCCCTTGCTGTTGTTCTCGGCGACAGCACCAAGCCGCTGGGTGGCCTTGAGGGCCGTGAGACATGTGGTGCCAGGGGCGCGACAAGACCAGAGTTCTCGCTGTTCGATCAACCACCCGTCCCTGCTGACTAGTATCGCAGGAGGGTAATTCTGGGTCATCAGCCAGCGCAGCAACGCATGGTGGATAATGCTGGGAACATGGCAAATCCCTCGTGAACTACTTCTCACATAAGCCCGCAGCAAGCCTTCGGCCGTGAATAGCATCATCTGCGTGTTGTCGGTGATGACACCGGAGATACCGAAAGTAGGGGCAAAATCAACGATACCCTGCGAACCGAATTTAGCTTCGATTGCAGGCCATTCGAGGAACTCCACCGTGGCGCCCAACGCATCGCCGACTGCACCGCCCAGTAGGCAACCTTTGATCCGTTCAAGTCTGTTCATATCCTTCGCCCTTATCCCTCTGCTGGGATCAATTCCTGCAAAATCACCAGCTTTCTTTGCAGCTGCTCGATGTGCGCTTTCTCAGCGCGCAGCGCCGAGCGCAGCTCCCAGTTTTCCATATCCAAAATCCGTGCCCAGCGCGTGCCCTTTTGACAGCCAAGAGCCATTTTCCAGAGCTCCCGCAACCTCAGGCACTGCAGCACAAGCGTCAGCAGGATTGCTCCCATCATCACCAATGCACCTGTCGAAACAGCATCCGACATTGTCATGTCCACATCCTTTAGTGAGTTCGATTGAGCTCGAAGACAGATCAAGGATATGTAGTGTTTTACGACAGGTATAGAATGTAGACTTATACAGGTAAAGTATTCACGCATATGGAGCTGTCATGAAACGCAATCAAGACATCAAGCAGGTTCGTTGGGATTTGGCACTTCGTTATCGCTTGATCGAGACCGTCGCCTGGTGGGAAGGCCGGCTGACCACGGTGCATCTGATCCAGAGCTTCGGGATCAGTCGTCAGCAGGCGTCTAAAGACATCAACACTTACATCACCGAACATGCGCCTAAAAACCTTACATATGACAAGCAGCTGAAGGGCTATGTCCCCAGCAAACAGTTCAAACCACTGTTCATCGACGACAGCGCCAGCGCTTATCTGCACCTGCTGAACCAGACCCATTCCCGTGCGCCGCATGTGGAAGGGTTGGCCTTGGCGTATGCCCACACCATGGTGCTGGAGGTGCCTGACCGGACAATTCGACCTGAAGTGTTGCGCCCATTGCTTAAGGCATGCCGCGACAGCGAGGTTATTGAAGTCGAGTACGTTTCACTCGCTAACCCGGTTCCAGAAACTCGCTTGATTGCACCACACACACTGATTTACACCGGTATGCGTTGGCATGTGCGGGCGTATTGCGAGAAGAATCGTGAATACCGAGATTTTGTGCTGAGTCGCCTGCGCGGCAAACCTGAGTACGAACGCAAGACCGAGAACCTCATCGACGAGGATGAAGACTGGAACACCAAGGTAGCCGTGATCATAGAACCCGACTCAAGGCTCAAACCAGAACAGAAGGCAATCATCGAAGCCGATTTCGGCATGGAGGATGGCGTGCTGATCATTCCGACACGCCGCGCCTTGGTCAAGTATGTGTTGCAGCGTTTTCAAATCGATCCGAAAAAGCTCGACCCCAAAGCGGCGGCGCAGCAGATCGTGGTGAGGAATCTGGATGAGTTGAAGCCTTGGCTTTATGAGTGACTCAACCCGGCATTTTAATTCGTGACGCACTGCATCACGAATTAATTGAACCTCCGAGAGGGAAGAATAATAGGCGTGACTCTGGGCTCTCTGGAAGCATTCGCCCCGTCCTATGTCCGGAGCGAATGTTGAGATGAGATGCGTTAAGGACCAGATCAGTCTTGCGGGCGCAGTTCAATCAGTGCCTGTTCGAACAGAATTCTATCGTTCTCTGCGGCCTTGTCTTGTTGCACCAGAGCCTGGCTTTGCGCGTCGATCCACTCATCCATAGGTTTGAACACCTGCTCAACCACCAGAGTGATTTGGAACTGGTAGGCCTGACGCAAATCGTGGACAAACGAACTGGCAGAGTCGTCGATGGCTTTGGTACGACGAGCTTGCGCTGCCTTCTCCGCATTCTCTGTACGAATAGCCTGGTAGATGTCGTACAACGCCACGCCGACCTGTACCAAAGGCCCCGCCCAGCGACCCGCTGTACTGGCCCAGCGTCCCATGGTCTTGGGGCCAATACCTTTGAACAGTTTGGGCAGAAACTCTTTTCCTAGCTCCAGTGCCGCTTTCACTCCCTGTTCAGTCATGTCCTTGACATTACCCATGGGGACTTTCTTCAAGGCATCCTTGATGGCTGGCGACAGGATGCTTTCACCAGCATCCTGCGGCGCATCCAGATCCGCATTCAGCATGGCGTCAGCGTGTCGGAGAGTGGACTCGGCCAATTTCTCACCGATTTCACCGAGGCTCTGCTGAGTCTTGGGCAGCTCGTACTCCAGCGTGCGCATCAGTTTGTCGCCCAGAGACTGGACAACTTCTGCCGCCCCCTCTTCCATCGCCTGGTTGGTGTCACCCCTGACTTGTCCTTCTGCTACTGAAGTAATCAGATTGACAATTGCCTGCTTTGCGCTACGACAATCGCGATCCAAGTGATCGTTCAGGCATGCAGTCAGACGGCTGCGCTCGTTTTCAATCTGCAGTTTGGCTTTCGTCAGCGCTTCAGCCTGACGGTCATTGCCGGCCTGTACCAACCGCAAATTGGCTTGTTCGATCGCAACCACCAGGTCTTTGCGACAAGCCGCGAAGATTGTCCCGGTGTCGCTTTGCTCCAGGAAGTCGCCCAGCGCCTCCTCCAGGTCAAGAATGCCGCTGGCGCCTATCAGCGGCGCCTTGTCCTCGAGTCGTCCTTTGAGGGCGCTTCTGGCATTGACCCATTGCACCGGGACCTTGTCCAGAATGTTTTCAATACCGCGCTCACTCGCCGCACGTTGCAGATGAATACGCAGGCGATCGGTGATGCCGACATAATCGCGATCGCCGACCGTAATGCCTGCCTTGTTGTTGACGATGAGCATTACCCGGCGCTCTGAGGCGACGATATCGACCAACCGCTCCCAGGTTTTCGCTTCGTCGGTGGCACCGCCTGCAGCGACCACGAACAACACCACTTCGCTATTGTGCAGTTGGTTCTCAGCCACCTCTTCATGCTCAATCGGTGCGTCGATGCCAGGTGTGTCGAGCAGCGTGTAATTGCCCCAGCGGTACTCAGTTATCGCGGCCGTTTCCGGTCGATCCGCCATCTTGGCATCTGCCCGCCCCATCAAGGCATTGAGCAGGGTACTTTTGCCAGCGTTGTAGTTGCCGTAGACCATGATTCGAGGGTGTAACTGCTCAGCCTTGGTCTGCAACCGGGCTCCCAGCTCATCACGTTGTTGTTCGGACAGCCAACGGCCCAGCGGGGTGCTGACCCGTTCATAGGTGTGGATAACCCGTGCGAAGTCAGGCAATGCCATGAGACAGCTCCTTTTCGATTTCCTGAATTTGAGTAAGCGTGTGCTGGCGCATCTCTTTTAATGCGCTGTGGAAGTTTTTCAACCAGTCGGCAATGTCGATAAAGCACAATTGGTCCAGTTGCTCATACAGGACATTCAGCCGGTTCTCGGCAAGCTCAAGCAACTGTTCACGGGTCCCCAGTGAAACTTCGTCGCGGTTGTCGCCCACAGCCACTTCGATTTCTTCAGTGGTATTGAAGTATTCGCCCGCTGCGCCCCCAGCCTTGTTTCCCGCCCAGGCTCCAAGTGCGCCACCGATCAGGCCACCGATGACCGTTCCCACACCTGGCATAATCAAAGTGCCTAGAGCTGCCCCACCTTCAGCGCCCCCCCAGGCACCGAACCCTGCCCCGCCGGCCCTGCCGAATGACTCATTGCGGCGGGAGTCGAATTTGATCTTTTCAACGCGCTCTGAAAACTGAGGGGCCTCTCGGGCGACAGGTCCAACCGCCTGGTCGTGAATTTCAATATTTTCGAATTTCTGGCCAATCGAATCACACAGTTCGCTGGCGTAATGCTGGAAAGCATGATCGAGCAATTTACGGCAGGCTTCAGAAAAAGCCTGATCGTTCATCGCATATTGATCGGCATACTTTTCGATCTGACCCGGTAATTCTTTTCTGAGCTGGCTCAGAATATGATCGACGCTCAGTTTCAGGTCCTTACGCGCGGCGCTCAGCCCTGTTCTGATATCAACCAGCTCTTTTTCCAGCTGATCCGTCGATTCGGCCAGCTTGATGCAGAACGCCTGCAGATTCTTCAAGGGTGTCTGGCGCTTGAGGGCGAGCCCACTGGAACGGGCTATGTTGCCAATATCTGCGGCGAAGTCGGCCAGCCCACTGTCCTGCCAGCGTTGCGCCTGCTCCTGGGGGCCACCTTCCTCGGCATAACGCACCGAAATCGAGTGAATATTGATTTGATTCAGGAGCGATTGTGCTGATGGGTCAATCTTGGCCAACTCCGACCCGACGTAACCAATCTGGTCATCACGATCGGATCGCGCCTTCATTACCCGTTGGTTAACCAAGTTACCCAAGTCATCAACATCCTCCTCAATCACATCGCTGCCAGTGATAAGCACCATGAGGTTTTTCTTTTTCTGGAGCAGCCCGACGACCTCATTCATATCGGAGTGCCGGCCAGGACTGCTGGAGTTGCTCAGGAATACGATCAGGTCGGCACACGCGACATAGTCGTCGGCCAACTGGCCGTTGACGCTGTTGACCGAGTGAACCCCAGGGGAATCGACCCAGGTCATACCCGGCAACCTGAAACCCTGGATTGAGCTGGTCGCTTCCACCACGTCGACGCCAAAGCATCGCTGCTTGCTCATCAACTCTGCCGACATGGTTTCCGCAGTCCCGGTACTTTCGCGCCAGAAAAACTCGGGGCGAGGGGAAGCGCTGTCGATCAAGGCCGCGTCTGGAGCAGAGTTCCCGTAGGCGAGATAATTCCCCAGGGAGGATTTTCCAGCTTTGACCTTGCCGTAGACAAAGATCAGTAGCGAGTCATCGAAATCCTTGCGAAACGAAGTATTGCGCTCATAGTTTTCGACGTTCCTGATCCAGGCATCAAGCTGACTGTCGAGCCCCTGCTGACAGCGCTCAGCCATGTCCTGCAACGGGTGACGCTGCTCAAGCGGGCTTTCACGCCAAGGCGAAGTCTTGCGTGCGTCATTAAGCTTCCTCAGCTGAGCGTTGAGGACACTTTCCCGGCGATCGATCTGGCGTTTGACCTGATCGAACTCACCGGCAATCCCGGCGAAGACATTTAACAAATCATTTCGGTTGGCGTGGCGGTCGGTCATCGTGACTTATCCCAGCAATTCTTCTTTCAGGCGCTGAAGGCCCGTGATTTCTTTCTGAAGTGCGTGCGCCTGGACAGCTTGCTTCACCCAGATCGGGCTGAAGGCTGCACCGGGGGCAATTGTATCCAAGTGTCTCAACATAGCTTTTGGTTTGTTCGGCACCTTTTTGATTACAAAGGCACTAAGGCTGTCAAAACTGACGTGCAGCGCGCCCTGGTTAGTTCGATCGAGTACCGCAGGGTGCGTCGCAAATAAATCTTTCAGTTGGCCATCAACGTCGGCAACCAGTTGAGCCTTACGTTTCTCGAGGTTTGCCTGTTTGCGACGAGCAATGGCCTGTGCCTCGGCCTCACGAGTCTGAATGCGTGCCCTGCGTTCGGCCGCTTCTTTTTCTTCATCGTCGGAGCTGGCGACGGCAGCAACCACAGCGCCGATTAAGGGTACCAATAACCACCACATAGCAATGTTCTCTCAATCGGATTCAAGGGTTTCGCAGCGGCTGATGCGTTCTCGGGTCGTGCTGACCAACTGGTTCACACTCTGACTAAGCACCAGAAACGCCTGTGATTGTTTGGCTTCGACGGCAGCCAGTGTGCGTTCCCGCTTGGCGATGGCCTTATCGACAATGGCCTCCAACTTACTCAAACGCTGCTTATCTCGCGCACGGCGCACGGCATGCAACTCGCTTTCGGCGCGCTCGACAAGTGTCTTCAAATGGTGGTGCAGCACGTTGATGCCGCTATGTTCGATAAGGGCGGGCTTTTGCTCCAACACGCCTTTGCGGTATGTCGTGAACGAGGCCGGGATCAACGTGCGAGGTGCCTTGAACAACGCCGAGAGAATGGCACTGATTGCGTCCAGGCGATCCTGCCTTTGCTCCGACGCACTTTCGGCATGGGTCAGAACGACCAGTAAGCTGTCTTCGATATCAGGACGCCGGTGTTTCAACTCATTAAGGAAGTTGATTTCTACGGTTTCCAGAGTGCCCGTGCCCAGGTTGTGGGCGAACAGGATAATGTCGGCCGTCGCCAAGCCACGCCAGGCGTGCTGGTCATCCTCGTTATTGGCGTCAATACCCGGAGTGTCTACGTAAGTAATCCCTCCATGGGTTAAGGTTTGCACCGTCTTAGTCGAGCGCACTGCTTTGGTTTCGAAGAATTCGTTTTCAAGATGGCCGGTCAATGCATTGAGCAGTGCGCTCTTGCCAGCGTTCATCAGGCCACAGACCGCTATACGCAAAGTCCGGTCGACGGTCTTTCCCTCTTGACGCTCCTGATACAAACGCGCGAATTCAGCTGACTCGCGATTGAGCTGAATCAGCCAATTTTCAGCTGGCATGAAATGTCCTTATTGCAGTGTCGGAAGCGCTGGCGCATCCGGGATCAAACACAAGTTGCCCCCAAGTCATAACGTTCAGCGCGCACCCTAGCGCCTGAACACCTGCAACCCGGATCATCCTCCACGCGATATCACTTTGCCATGCCTTAGTAACCTGTCAATCAAACGCAGATCTACAAGCAGCAATAAGGCGATGGGATGGACACTAAACCGGCCCCTGCCCCTTTCGCAAAAACTCGTTTTCCGCCTCCATTGACTTGTAAGACCGATACACCTCGTACCCTTTCTTGGCGATAACGACGAGGCCAACTGCGGCGAGAAAGTTTTTCAGCATGATCCATACTCCTGTTTATTGGCTGGTTTGAGCATAACCATGCCTCGCGACAAATTGCGTCGCCCCGAGAAAATCCATTTTAAATCGCCGACCCCGCTGTGACGGACAGGCTGATAACTCCATTGAAGGTTCAGTCGTTGGTCGCCTCAGCCTTTTGTTTTGTCGGCCTTCGCCTGGAAATCTTTAAGCGGCAAGCTCACTGGGGATTTACACTCTCCTGAGGACCACGATTCAAAGTGCTTCTCACATCTGTAATGCAAACTCAGTCCCAAGATGAATGATCACCCCCACCAGCCCTCCCACCAATGTTCCGTTGATACGAATAAACTGAAGGTCTTTGCCCACGTGTGACTCCAGTTGCTCCACCAGTTCCTTCTCGTTCCAGGCTTCGATGCGTTCAGCGATGTAGCGGCCGATCTCTGAGCGATAGCGCTCAACCAATGGGCCCGCCATTGCCAGAATCTGGTCGTTTATCCAGGCCTGCATCAAAGCGTCTTCGCTCAATGCGTCACCAAGCTTGCGAGTACCCTCCTCCAAGCGCTGGCGCGTTGTGGAATCGCTTCGAGTAATGTCTTCCTCAAACCAGGTCACTACATCGTCGACCATGTCAGTCAGGTAGCTGTGCAGGGCCGGGTGTTGAACGAGTTGAGCGCGCAGTTGTGCCGCACGCAAACGAAAAGCTGGCTCCTCCTTGAGCTTATGCACCAAGGCTCCCAACTGCTGGTTGAAATGTTTGCGCAACGGGTGTTCAGTGTCGTGGTTGACCTCGCTGATCACGTCAGAGATTCGCTCGACCAACTTTGCCGATGACCAGTTGCCGGCAACGTTGTGCAGAGGCAGTTCCTTGCCGAAAACGTTGAACCGCAAGAACTCGAACTCCGTGGCCAGAACGTCGGCGATGCGTTTTTTTGTCGCTTCGCCTTGCAGTGAAACATCGACTTGATTCAATACGGCGTCGAGTACCTCCTGTGCCCTCCCATCATCGGTGAGCACTTCCAGCAACTGACCACTCATTTTTGCCAAATCAACTTCTTCCAGGCGCGCCAGAGCAGTGCTGCGTACAAACTGGCGCACACGCTCGTCACGCAGGGCGCCAATACCATGCCCAGCCAGCTTGACGGCTAAACCCGACAAGACTGCGGCGTTGTCTTCCTTCGACAGCCATTGCGCCAACCGCCTGGCAGTATCAAATTCGCTGACCTTCTGAAGTACCTGCTCACGTGAAAGAAAGTGAGTACAAATAAAGTCCCCCAAGTTGGCGCCAATACGCGCCTTGTTGCGCGGGATGATAGCCGTGTGAGGAATAGGCAATCCCAAGGGGCGTCGGAACAGGGCAGTAACGGCAAACCAGTCGGCGATAGCGCCAACCATCGCAGCCTCGGAGAAGGCTTTCATGTCCCCCCCCAACACGGGATGGGAGTGGATCAACATCAAGGCTGCGACATAGAGCGCTGCCGCCAACAAGAACAACCCGGACGCTATTGCCTTCATCCGCGCCAACGGTGAATCGAGTTTCAACATCAAAAAACCTTAAATGTAAGTACGCAATGGAGGTCGTCGTCACCCGCTTCCGCGACCATTGGCCTCAATTTTTTGTCTGGGGCCTAGATATGAGCCTGCGCTGGATGGACACTCAATGCGTCATCCAAAACACCTGCCCTATAACGTATCAGTGAATAGATACAGAACTTTATTACGTGATAGCTTAACGCCATATCGCGTCATAATGTGTCGCAGGGCTCATTGAATGCTCAATCCCGCCCCTCATCCGCCGATAAAACCATGATCCTCAAGGTCCCGCGGATCCCCTCAGCCAAAGGAAGCACCTGGAATGGATTACCAATCACTCAAGACACGCCACCGTAACGAACGCGACGCGCACCACCCAAACCTTGCGCTACGGGTTCACCGAGCCCTGAGCTGGCTCAATCGTGCGGAACAGGCAGAGGACGTTGACGGGCGCTTCATCTTCCTCTGGATCGCTTTCAACGCTGCCTATGCCACCGATATTGATGAGCAGCATCGATTGTCCGAACAGGAGGCATTCAAGGCTTTCCTGCAAAAACTTTGTACGCTGGACACCGAGCACCTGATCGAAAAACTGGTTTGGTCAGAGTTTTCCGGGAGCATACGTGCACTGCTGGACAACCCTTATGTTTTCCAAAGCTTCTGGGATTTCCAGAACGGCAAGATCAATGAAGCCATGTGGGAGGAACGCTTGCGTAACGGCAAACGTAGCGCTCATGCAGCACTGGCCGATCGCGATACAGCCAAGGTGCTGGGGGTGATGTTTAACCGCATCTATACCCTTCGCAACCAAATGATTCATGGCGGAGCCACCTGGGACGGCAGCGTCAATCGCACACAATTGCGTGACTGCTCAAACCTGCTGGCAAAGCTTGTCCCCCTGGTGATCCTTCTGATGCTCGACAACCCGAAAACATTGTGGGGCGACGCCTGTTACCCGGTGGTCAAGTCGTAACCCACCTCTCGCTTGCGCAAGGAAAAGCCCATGCCGTCCGCCAAATCGCATTCCACTGTCAGCCGCCAATGGGAGTTGCTCAAGCACCTGCCAAAGCGTGAGTCCGGTATCACCGTGACGGAGTTACTGGCGCGTCTTGAGTCCTCCGGTTTCAACATCAGCCGGCGCACCGTCGAACGTGACTTGATTGATCTGTCGCTGGTGTTCCCGTTGCAGTGTAGCGAAGGCACGCCACAAGCCTGGTACTGGACGCCTGGCGTGAATGTGGAGCTGCAAGGCATTACGCTGAGCGAAGCCTTGAGCCTGACCCTGGTTGCCGACACCATCCGCCCATTGTTACCCGCCAGCATGCTCAGCGTGCTTGAACCGCGCTTTGTGCATGCGCGGCAGAAACTCAAGGGACTGGAGGACGATAACGCGGCTGCCCGCTGGCTGGACAAGGTCGCCAGCGTGCGACCGGACCTAAACCTGCAGGCGCCGGATATCGACCCACTGTTGCTGGAAACATTGCAGAGGGCGCTGATTAATGAGCGTCAAGTGCAATGTCAGTATTACTCGGCACACAACGACAAACTCAGTGAACTGACACTCAATCCATTAGCCATGGTACAGCGTGGGTTGGTGACCTATTTGATCGCCACAGCGCATCCGTATACCGATGTGCGCCAGTTTGCGGTGCATCGTTTTCGCAATGTCGATCAGCTCGATAAACCCGTAGAGGGATTACAGGCATTTGACTTGTGTGAGTACCTGGCCAGTGACGCCTTGCAGTTCGGCACCCCCGAAAAGATTCAGTTTCAAGCTTGGGTTAGTGACCATCAGACGCGGCTGATTCGTGAGACACCATTGAGTGCGGATATGACACTGGAGCCGTTGGAGAATGGCTTTCGAGTACGCTCGACACTGAGCAACACCTGGCAGTTGCACTGGTGGATTTTGTCCCTGGGCGACTCAATGGTGGTGGAGCAGCCGCCCGAGCTGCGGGCTCAGATTGGCAAAACACTGCATCGTGCGGCGGCAGCCTACCGGCCACTGGATTCAGTGGCGGATGCAATAGGTACCGTGGTTTCGCTACAAAACCTGGCAGGCGCGACACAAACCGTCGCACCAGGTTCGTAGGGTAGCGCCACGTCGCTGATCAGCAGTCTATTTTTCCTTATGCAACAACGTGCCAATCACGGTGCGTTGAACCACCAGCGTTCACAAGGAGCGTCAACGTGTCAGAAATGCTTATCACGTTCGGCATGCAACTCGATGGTCAGCGGGCAACACGAGCCAGTAATCGATTAGGGGCGTTGACCGTCGGGCCACAGGGACTGCTGGATATTCTGGAGACCCAGCTGGGCCTAGTGGCACGTCAGCCTTGTGCGGCACAACGTACAGCCACGTACCGCGATTGCCTGGCGCACTGCAATAACCCACTGCGCTTCTATCATGCCAGTTTTTCCTCCGATGAATTGGGGGTGGCTGCTGCATTGCTGGCCTGGCGGGATGATTTGTATTTGCACGGTTGGGATGGGCGCGTCGGTGCCGACGCCAGCCAACGTTTGAAAGACCTTGCCGAGATCGAGACTCAAGCTCGCGTGCAGGTCGCCCCTTCCATGGGACAGCGCTTGCAAAATGTTGCCAAGGCGCTGGGCTCTCGTCGCCCCCCGATCAAGACCGTGCTGTTGGCTGACGCTTTCGAGCTTTATCCACTGGCCTGGCAAATGGTGCTGAATCTCCTGCCTAACGAGCGCCTGGAGATACCGGAGGGTAAGGCGCAAGGTTTTCTGGGGCAGTTGCAAATGCAATTGCGCCAGAGCATTGCCGGTGTAGAGGTCACGCCCATTCAATGGCAAGAAGATGGCACAGTGCAAGTTGTTCAAGCGCAAACTCGAGCATTGGCCGCCAGCTGGCTGAGCCGCTCACTGGGCCAGGGCACCCCCACCTTGCTGGTGACGGGTGACGAGGGTGGTTGTCTTGATGGTCATTTTATTGGTGCCGGCCAGGCTCGCCATGGCCTCAATGGTAGCAGCAATCTACGCCCTGCCCTGCAGGTATTGTCACTGGCCATGGAGCTGCTTTGGGCACCAGCCAACTACCCGGCACTCCTGCAGTTTTTGACCCACTCGATATGCCCGATTCGTTTGTTTGCACGTCGGCGCTTGGCAACCAAAATAGCAAGCTCACCCGGCCTCGTCGGGAGCAAGTGGGAGGATGCACTGGAGGAAATCGCAGCGCATTACGCTGCAGATGCGCCCGACGTACTTGCCTCGATTGACGAGTGGCTGAATATGCCCACTTTTACGACTGACGACGGCGTGGCGCCCAGTGAGGTGCTGGTACGTGTCGAACGGTTGCTGAAGTTTTTTAAAGCACGCCTGGGGCACCAAGAGCCCGCGCATAGATTCGCGGCTCAGGCAGGTTACGCTCAGTGTGAAGCAGCACTAGACTCCCTCAAGACCTTGCATCTTCAAGGTGTGGAGCGGTTAAAACCGCGGCAGTTGCAGCAGGTCATCGAGCAAGCCACAGCCAGCGGCGTGGATAATCCATTGCTGGCCGCACAAGTCGGCGCCCACTTGAGCGTCTCGCGTCCAGGTGCGGCCATTGAGCAAGCCGACACAGTGATCTGGTGGCACCTGAGCATGCCGGTGTTACCGCCCCTGTCGCCCTGGTCCAAGGCCGAACGCATTCAATTGGCCGATGCCGGGGTGGCGCTACCGGACGGTGCCACACTACTGACTCAAGCAGCCCGTGACTGGCTGCGACCAGTCCTGGCAGCAAACTGCCGGCTGATACTGGTACTCGCGCCACCACGGGAGGAAAGCCACCCGCTCTGGCAAATGATCGAAGCCGTTGTGCAGCAGCCAAAGGTGCATATTCTCGAGGAGCTTCTGCATAACCCCGGCCCGCTTTGCCAAGTCCAAGCATCGGCGCCACTGCCACTGCGCAAACGCTGGTGGCGCCTGCCACCCGACATCCCGCTCGAGACGCCTGAGAAAGCGTCTTTCTCGAGCCTCAACCTGTTGCTGTTCAACCCTTATCAATGGTTGCTGCAATACGGAGCCAAGATTCAGGCGTCCAAAAGCCAGAGCCTGAGCGACGGTTTTTTGCTCTATGGTTCGTTGACCCATCGCTTGGCTGAGCACTTTTTCACTCGGCCGGACGCGCTGAGCATGAGCACCACAGATTTTAACAGCTGGTTCTCGACCCACTTCCCCCGTGTGGTACGTGAAGAAGGCGCGGTGTTGCTGATGGAGGGACGCGGTGCCGACCTGGCAACACTGCGCCATCGTGCGCTGCGTGCTTTGACTCGACTGCGATCGCACTTTCTCAATGCTGGCATCACGGTCGTAACGTCTGAGCAGGCGCTGGCTGGTCGTTTCGAGGGTGGCGCATTGGGCGGCTCTGCTGACCTGGTATTGACCACTGCGCTAGGACATCGAGCCATCGTCGACATGAAGTGGTCGGGGGGCAAGAAATACCCGGAGCAGCTCAAGGCAAACCGCCATCTGCAGTTGGCGATTTATGCCGAGTTGCTTCGTCAGGACAGCGGTTCATGGCCTTCCGTAGCCTATTTCATCCTTGAGTCCGCGCGCCTGCTAACCCCGGATGACCAAACCTTCAGAGATTCAGAGCAAGTGCCGGCCAATCCGCCAAGCACAATGCCTCAGCTGTGGCTCAGTTTTACCGAGGCCTGGAAGTGGCGGAAGGCGCAACAGGCAGAGGGGCGGTTTGAAGTTGCGCTGCAAGGTATTGAAGAGGATGAGGACTCGATCCCTCCCGATCAGGCGATGCTGATGGAATACCTTAACGAAGCCTACAACGACTACCTGGCCTTGGCCGGATGGGAGCAATGACAATGTCGACCACCGCACACATCACATTTATCAGTGCTGGCGCCGGCAGCGGCAAAACTCACCGGCTTACTGAAATACTGCACCAGGAGTTGCTTGATCAGCAGGTCCAGCCTTCGGGTGTGATTGCCACGACCTTTACCCGAAAAGCCGCTGCCGAGCTGCGCGAGCGGGTCCGTAGCCACCTTCTCAAGCAGGGCCAAATCAACCTAGCCACAGCCATGGGCCAAGCCCGTATCGGGACCATCAACAGTATTTGCGGGCAATTGCTTGAGCGTTTTGCATTCGAAGCAGGCATGCCACCCGAGCAACGTGTGTTGGAAGAAAACCAGGCAGCCCTGCTACTGAACAAAGCGGTTGACCGGGTGCTTGATTGTGAACGCCTGGATAATCTACTCGCCGTCGCCCGACGTCTGGGCCTTGAAGACACCAATCAACAAGGCGACTTTGCTAATACCAACTGGCGCGATGAGTTGCGCAAGCTTTTGAGTCAGTTGCGCACCAACGACATTGATCTTGAACTGTCCCGTAGTTTTGCTGACCGAAATGCCAACGACATGCTGAAGCATTTCCCCAAACCGACCACAGCCGACTTGAACGGCGAGTTGTTGCACAGCATTCCTAAGGCACTGGATCTGTTACAGGCAGCTGGCAGCGATAAAAAGAACACTGAAGCCTACATAACGTTGCTTACCCGCTTCCACTATGAACTGCAGCAAGGCAACGCGCGCTGGAGTGATTGGGCAAAACTGGCGAAGGAAGCTCCTGAGGCAAAGCTCAAGCCATTGGTAACAACCCTCTCTGAAACCATTGGCCGCTACGCCGAACACCCGGATCTACATGGCGACATCCGCGCCTACCTCGAACAGGTTTTCGGCCTGGCCATTGATGTATTGAACGTGTACGAACACAACAAACGTGAGTTTGGCGTACTGGACTTTGCCGACCAGGAACATGCCTTGCTCAAGTTGCTGGACAACCCAGCCGTGGCGCAGGTGCTCGAGGATGAGCTCGATCTGATCATGGTCGACGAGTTCCAGGACACCAGCCCGATGCAGCTGGCGATATTCCTCAAGCTTTCACGCTTTGCCAAAAAGGTTTACTGGGTCGGGGATATCAAGCAGGCGATCTATGGTTTTCGGGGCAGCGACTGTGCGCTGATGCAAGCCATCCTCAAGGCATTGCCCGATATGGGTGGCAAGAAACAGGTATTGCCTAACTCTTGGCGCTCACGTACCGAGCTGGTCGAACTGGCGAACGATGTATTCAACAAAGCCTTCGCCAACAGCCTGGAAACAAAGGACGTTGAGCTGATACCGACCCGCACGGATCAACTACCCGGCCCAGCCTTCGCCAATTGGGTACTGGACGGCAAAAATGCCGAATTGCAAGTCAACGCATTGGCCGAGGGGATTGGCCAACTACTGGCTAGCCGTTATCAGGTATTCGATAAACCCCGCCAGGAAGCCCGAGCGGTACGCTTGGGCGATATCACTGTGCTTTGCTACTCCCACAGTAACGTTGCGAAAGTAGCAGCAGCCCTCGCTACTCTGGGCATCCCCTGCTCCACAGCACAACCAGGGCTGCTAGCAACCGCAGAGGCAACTCTGGCACTGGCGTGTTTGCGCCGATTGAACGACCCGGCCGATACCCTGGCAACGGCACAGATTATCTCGTTAACCGAAACCGAAGGGCCGGAAAGCTGGGTTGCCGAGCGCCTGCGCTACCTCAATGCAGGACACCCCAAAGCGCAGTGGCGTGAACTGAGCCTCGGCGAGTTTTTGCAACACCCGCTTGTGGCGGCCGTTGCACAACTGCGCACAGATCTGCCAGTGCTGACACCAGTAGAGGCGTTGCAACGCCTGATCGCCGAGTGCGATTTACCCTCGCGTGTTACCGGCTGGTCAACCTCGACAGCGCTGGCGCAAAAGCGCTTGGCCAACCTTGATGCATTGATCGATCTGGCGCAGCAGTATGAGGATCTCTGTCGAAATGGATTAGGGGCGGCATCCATCTCCGGGCTGTTGTTGTGGCTGGACGAAATCGCCAACGCCAAAAATGATGCACTGGCCACTCCTGCGCTGGATGCCGTTCAAGTGATGACTCATCACGCCAGCAAAGGTCTGGAATGGCCGGTCGTGATTTTGATGGATCTGGCACGCGATATCAGCGACCGGTTATGGTCAGTCTCGGCTCAGTCCAATAGCGCATTCGATCCACATAAACCATTGCATGACCGCTTTATCCGCTACTGGCCATGGCCGCTGGGCAAACAGAAAGCGGTTCCGTTGAGCGAAACGTTCGAACAGACCGCCATGGGCCTGGCGTGCCGGGCTGAAGCCGTTGAAGAAGCAAAGCGCCTGCTCTACGTGAGCATGACCCGCGCCCGAGACCTGCTGGTCATTGCCCGTTCGAGTAGAAAGATCACAGGAGAGTGGCTCGACACTGTCCAGGCACCCTGGTTGATGACGCCTCCCGGGCTGTCGACTTTGAAGCTGCCGAATGGAAAAGAACTGCGCGCCGATTGCCAAACGCTCACTGCCAGTGATTCACCTGTGCCCGTGGCGGTGATTGAACAGAATCTGCACTGGTTTGCCCCGGTACAAGCGATCCAGCCTCGTTTGCCACTGGGCTTCCAACCGTCCAGCGGTGGCGCTCGCACCAGCACCGCAGCCCGCAATACTTGCCGGATCGGCACTCGCATCGCCTTCCAAGGCAGCCCGGAAATGAGTGTATTGGGAACGGCCATTCATGCCAGTTTGTGCCTTTCATTCACTGACCCCAACTGCCCCCTCACCTTAGACGAAGTGCAGGACCTGTTGCAGAGCCACGCAGTGCACGAGCACGTGAATGCCAGTCAGGTCATCGCACAGCAATTGGCCTTGCACGCCTGGATCGAATCCCGCTGGCCAGAGGCCAAAGCCATGGCTGAGTACCCGGTGCAACAGTTGCTGCGCTCGGGTCAGGTGCTCAATGGTCGGATCGATCTTCTGCTGGACACAAAAGATGGCTGGGTGCTCATTGACCACAAATCCAACCCGGCGCCCGAAGCCCAGTGGGAGCGATTGGCCGAGGAACATGCTGGTCAGCTTGATGCTTACGCCCAAGCGATTGAGGCGGCATCGGGTCGGCCTGTCATCGCCGCATGGCTCTTTCTGCCGGTGGCCGCGGGAGCGATTCAGGTTTTTTAGCCGCCGACGTGATTCCACATTCGCGTAAACGACCAATCACGGCGGTCGGGTTGATCTCGGCCGCTGACATCACAAGGAAAAAAGCATGACGCTGTATGAATCAATCCTGCTGGAAGTGCGCAACGGTGCGCTGAGCGAACCCTTTGAAGTGCAAGAACTGACTAGCGAACGTCGTCGGGTCATGTGCTCTATAGAGCAGAAGCTGGTTGAAAAATATCGTATCGGATTCGAGTTCTTTATGGAATCGACGATCGGGACGACCATCGCCAACTACGCGCAGGACGAGCAGACGGGAGCCGGCGGCTACAATGTCGAACAGGGTGCCAAAGCAAAGTACCTGCGAGTCAAGCCTGGCGTATACAAAGTAAAAGAACTGAATGGTCCGCTATAGCCGCCAGGCAAAGTTTCAGGCTCAGGGCTAACCAAATAATCGCTTTACTTTCGCCACGGCCACTTCCAGGGCCGTGGCTTGTTCCATATTTACATCCCGACTTTTACAACGCGGGCAAACCTCAGGACAGTCTTCGAATCGCAAGACATCACTGAGCGGGATAACCGTTTGGCTCCAGCCACAATCTTTGCAACGCATGGTGAAAGGACGCACTGGCCTGACCATAGAAACCCCTCAATCTGTTGGCACTTATTCCAGACTACAGCGTGTTGCGACAAGATGAGTCGTTAGCCGAAATCAGATCCGAGCCTAGCGATGCCGTTCATTGACAGGATGTCTTAGAAACCTCGAACAATATAGCCTCGCGTCCATAGATGCCGGCAGTCCTTGCACTCGAAATCCTGACTCACCTCATGGTCTGTCACGGTCACCTGCCGCGACTTGCGCTGCCCTGTCAATCTTTCGATGACAAGATGCTCCACGGATCGGACTTGATAAACCGCCTCATGAGAGCGGACCATCTTTATCGCTCTATGGTGACAACTGGGGCACTCTTTGTTTTTCTGGTGTTCGATCCAAAGGATCTGAAGATGGGGAATTAGCCAGCTTGAGGCGCTGAGCACTCCAGCGATGATCAACTGGTCCGCCGACTTGGCCGAGAACGTGATGATCTCGAACGCGCCAAGCACGCACAGCTCACCAAAAAAACTGCCCCAGAGTACAGCCCAGAGCAGTCGATACCTGCACAATTGCCGATAGCGCGACTCTCGTCTGGCAATCTGTTCAGCGAACGTTGTGTCTTCTGTCCGTACAGCTACGCCACTGACGGCTGACAAATACTCGTCACCATCGAAAGCGTTGTTATAGAACTGCTGAGCCTGCAACTGTAGCTGGGCACAAAATTCGTCCGGAAGAACCGTATGCTCATTTTTCTCGTCAGATTGAAGCTTGAGCTTCAGTACTTTGGCATCACACAGGCAGCGAAGAATCTTTTGAGATGGCTCGATGAAAAACATGCCGATTTCGTAGAAGCTACCCCCGCGATATTCGCTGCTTCTGTTTGTCTGGTACTTCAAGTCAAACCGTTGACGGTCGACCAATAGGGTCAATTGAGATGGTAACCAGCTGCCTGAGCGAGTGGTCTTGATCTCCACATCAAGAATCATGCGGTCTGAAGCAGGACGGATATTGCGGCGCCATGAGAAGGTAATCTCATACATGCCGGAGCGATGCCGGCAGTGGCGCAGGTGCTCAATCGTGGTGAGGCCATCGAACTCATCCCGTTCGACGGACACAAAATCGGACTTGATGTCCATCAAGCCCCCCCTTTCTGACTGATACACAGTTGATGTTCGTTAAACACCGCATCCTTAATGATCACTGGACTGCCGGGTGTTTACGTTCCTGTGTTCGGGTTCTTGGCGCGAGCCTTTGCCAGCATCTCGTCCAGCTGAGCCAGCAAATCGTCTGCGCTGATCTCGACAAACTCCCCGCATGATGCGGCCAAGATCTTCTCGGCAAATTCAGCGCTGTACTCCGGGTGAGGGTAGCCCGGGGCAGCTTTATCGATTGCTGTGAAGCACCACTCGCCGCCCACTTCCTGGCCCATAAGGCTATCGGCCTCCTGCAGGCCAAATAGCGTGGATTGATACTTCGCATCACAAAGATTTGGGCATGCCTGCATCACGGCCTTTCTCAAGTCACCAGCGCTGATGCCGTCAGCGGCGAGCTGCATAATCAAAGCCTGCAACGGATTCATGTCGCGCATCCTGCACCTCACTCATTTAGAATGACCTCCCCGTCAAGCAACGAAAGGAAGTTGTCGATCAGGTCTTAAGCCGCTAAAGCTAGACGCTGATCACCCAGGTCGTAGCCAATCATGAAGAGTGCAGCCTCCAGGGCACGCAGCGGGTCATTCGGAGTGGGCACCAAATGGAAGCGGCTGCCGGCGGCGCTTGGATGCGCCAGGACCGCACTCAGCACCCAACTGGCGCGCATATTCCACATTGCGTGATGATGGCCTGAGCGCAAGACCTTGAACTTGAGCCCGCCGGTACCAGGGTCGCGGCGCTTGGGAGCGAGCGTATTCTCTCCTTCCTTGGCAGCGGCCCAAGGGAAGCACAGCCCTTCAGGAACCTTAGACAATCCGTATGCAAGGCAAAACTTTACGACCATCCAGCCCAGACTTGCGGCAACGCGGCTGTCGTAGATGATGAAGTCTTTGCAGAGCAAGGAGTACACCTTGGTCATCCCAGAGTTGAAACGAAGGTTTTTCGAACGCAAGACAGGTGCATGGCTGTCGCCGGCGACTATCGCAGCTTGTACGTCTTGCAACATGCGGCCAAGCCCGAGCTCATTCTTCTTCAGCCAATCCACATTGTGGGCAGTTACACCGCCCCAGCGCATCACGTCGACGGCTGCATCTAGAGTGCGCGAGTCGCTCCCACAAGCATTCACCAAGTCCTGACGCAGGGCAGACAAAGCGATACCGTTGCTGCTGGAGCAAAACCCTCGATTGAAGCCTAAGCGGGCATTATCCGGATGGTTCCAACGGTAGTTTTCGAAGGCGTTGTACAGGCTGCTACATGACCATTTCTCATCAGTCTTGCGATTGACATATTGATGATTAAAGTGCACTTGTGAATCGAGCTCAGTGGCCAGCCAGCTGATGAACCCAGAAACGTCAGGAAGGGCTAGATAGGTTTGGTCGTTCATGAAATGCTCCTGTGGGCTGACACATGTAGTCGCAGGATTGCTTGTCAGCCAGTACATAGTCCCAGCAGATAAACCCACTTTTTGTCCCTGAGCTTCAGCAATGATAAATCATCACCGACGCCGTACCGCTTTGCGCAAAATTCTTCAACGCGAAGGCAAGTCCCTGTCGACGGCGGATATCCACACTGAACTATGTCGGTGGTTCAATGATTTCAGCCTCCATGTAAAAACCACACTGCGAGACCTCGAAGCTCTGACCGAAGCCGAGTTGGTAACTCAGGGTGAAACCGGCTCAGATAAGAAATCAAAATATTGGAAAACCGGTCGGGGCAGCTTCGACTTGACGCTCTCTCCCACAGAGGCAATGACGTTGGCCGCTATTTTCGACCACGCAGAGCGCTTCGGCTTCCCACCACATACGGAACAACTGACCAAGCTACGCGAATACGCAACCACGGAAATAACCAAGCACTCCAAGCGGACTGTCGCCTGGACGCAGCAAATCACTTCGGGGACCCGTTTTACGCTGCTCAAACCCGGTAAATATGACCCTGCGCATCTCGACCTTATCCAAGGGGCGATTCTGGACGATGCTTCGCTTGAGGTGACCTACCTTCCAAGAGACGCCGGAGGCGTTGAGTGCATTTACCTACTTAAACCCTTGGCACTTTCCTATCAGGATTCAAACGTCTATCTGTCTGCCTACGTGCTCGAGGAGCAGTGGCCGCAGTCGGATCCACCCGCGTCAGACACCTACCGCGGCAAGTACAGCAGTAACGGCCCCAAGTCGATGTGCGCCCTCATGCTGCATCGAATGGTAGAGGTCAAGACGAGTTGGCAGAAAATACCTGGCCCGGCCAGCTACGACGTCAACTCCTTTGAGGTCCAAAAGCACCTCATGACGATACACGGCGAAAGTCCCATCCAACTCAAACTACGTCTTAGCCCCAACCTGCACAATCGGCTTACCGAGAACCCGCTGGCTGAAGACCAGGTTGTAGTGCAATACGCCGACGACCGATGGGACTTGAGCTGCACCCTCCACGACACCCAAGGCTTGCGCCTGTTCCTGCTCAGCAATGCTGGCGACATTGAAGTGCTCGCCCCTCCAGTAATACGAGCACACGTGCGCGAAACGCTTCGTCGAGCAGCGAGTGTATACGCGGGCGATTAATTGCCCGGACCGCAGATCCGATGCAATTGCGTAAGTGCTTTGGACATGGCTACCCAAACGTGCTGCCACTGACCAGACATAGGCATTCGGGATGTCGGGTGGACGCCTGGAAGGCTGAGTTTCATGGATTTTGCCCATCCGCCAGTCAAAATGATGGCAATGAGCCGCACTGGGTGATTGAATCCACGCGAAGCGCCAAACATCCCATGCCTACCCAGCACCCGATTCGAGATCGTAAATCATGGAAGAACTTTGCTTGGACTCACACAGTGTCGATTTGACTGCAGCAACGCTGGCTAGCAAATTCGTAGGCGATATTTCTGGTGTTTTCAGGGTGCCTGGATACCAACGTGGCTACCGTTGGGACACTACGGATGTGGACCGCCTGCTGAACGACATCTGGCAGGCGTTGAAAACCGCAGAACTGGACCAGCCCTATAATCTACAGCCCATTGTGGTCAAACAGCATTCACGAGGCTCTACGGCGCAAACATGTCAATGGGAATTGGTCGATGGGCAGCAGCGCTTGACCACGATCTACCTGATACTGCTCTACATGCATAAAACGGGTTTGAACAAGGCCCCGCTGCCCTATTCACTGCACTACGAAACCCGCCCAGGGAGCGCAACATTTCTCGAAAGGCTCGGTGATGAGGAGCTGGAAGACTACGACAGCAACATCGATTACTTCCATTTGCACAGGGCTTATCGCTGTATTGGCCAGTGGTTCGATAAACACGGTGCTCGCACTCAATTCGCGGCCAACAAATTCTACGAAGCGCTGTTCGAGAAAGTCGCGGTGATCTGGTATCAGGCCCCCGAAGACATGGATGCCACGGCCCTGTTCACTCGATTGAACGTCGGCCGGATACCGCTGACGGATGCGGAGTTGGTCAAAGCGTTGCTGCTGTCCAGGATCAAGGTCGAGCATGCCGATCGAGCCGCCGAGGTCGCCAGCCAATGGGACATCATCGAGCGCGATCTCCATGCCCCCGAGCTGTGGGGTTTCATCTGTGGCAATTCGCCGAAGGTTACCGACCGCTACCCGACCAGGATCAGCCTTTTGCTCGATTCGCTGGTATCCGGCAGCCAGTCACGCAAGTCGACCCGCTACCATACCTTCGAGTCTCTGCGGCCGGATATCGAAACAGACCCACTGGCATTCTGGCTGCAGGTTCTCAACCTGCATGACCTGATGCTTGGCTGGTTCAACAACCGCAACCTGTTTCATAAGGTGGGTTATCTGGTACTCACAGGGACGGACTTCGGAGAACTGGCTCGTTTGTCCGCAAACCAGAGCAAACGTCAATTCGAACAGGACCTGGATCACCGCATCCAAGAGTCACTGAGCCTCAAAGCTTCGGACGTGGAAGCGCTCAGCTATGACGACCGAAAGCACTACGACAAGTTGCTGAACCTGCTGTTGCTGGTGAATGTCGAAACCATGCGCCGGGTGCCACACGCCAACCAACGCTTCCCCTTCCACATGCACACCGATACGGCATGGTCGCTGGAGCACATCCATGCGCAGGATGCCGAGAACCTGACCAAGGCCGAACAATGGCAAACCTGGTTAAGGCTGCATTTGACCGCGCTCAGTGAGCTGGCGCCCGATACCGTCCCGCAACAGTCGCAGCTGTTTGAGGAACTGAAGACAGCGCTTGAGCAAGTCGGCACGGCGCAGAACTTTGGCAACACCTTTCAAGACCTGGCCAGTCGTGTCGTCGCCGCTTTCAATGCGCCCGACGAGCAGACTGCCTCTGCTCATGGCCTGCACTCCATCGCCAACCTAGTCCTGCTGTCGAGGTCGGACAACAGCCTGCTGAGCAACGCGGTGTTCGAGGCCAAGCGGCAAATGCTTCTGGATGTAGACCGAAAGGGAGGCTACATACCGGTGTGCACGCGCAATGTATTCCTCAAGTACTACACCCCGGCGAACGCGCACCAGAACCATTTCTGGGGCCCTCAGGATCGCAATCATTACCTCGATACAATCCTCGAGATCGCCAAGCCCTATTTCCTGAACGAAGAGAAAATGGCATGAACCACACACTCACGTCGTACATTTCACTCTTCGACAAAAACTTGCAGGCGACTCATCGAATCCAAAGAATCGAAATCCCGCTGATCCAGCGCGACTATGCACAAGGCCGTCATGGCGCATCGGTGGAGCGAATCCGCAAGGACTTCGTCGACGCCTTGCATGATGCCGTCATGCATGACGACCGTCCCATCAGCCTGGATTTCATCTATGGCGATGTCGTGGACGGCACCCTCTATCCCCTGGATGGCCAACAACGCCTGACCACGCTGTTCCTGCTGCACTGGTACCTGAGCTGGCAGGCCGGCGAGCCCATCGAAGGGCAAGCATGGCGCAACTTCACCTACGCCACCCGCGCCAGTGCCCGACAGTTCTGCGAGGCATTGGCCAACTATCGACCACCCGCCGGCGAGACCGATTTGAAGGGTTGGATTGTCGATCAGCCCTGGTATTTTCACGGGTGGCAACATGACTCCAGTATCCGTGCCATGCTGGTCATGCTGCAGGCGCTGGAACAGCGTTTTGCCAGCGCCAGCAGCGAAGCATTCGCTGCTGCCTGGGAACGTCTTGCCGCGACCGACCATCCGGCAATCAGCTTCCACCTGCTGCCGGTGGTGAAGAACAAGCTCAATGACGATCTCTATATCAAGATGAACTCTCGCGGCAAGCCGCTGACGCCGTTCGAAAACTTCAAAGCGCATTTCGAGACGTTGCTCAAAAGCGCCTGTCCTGCACAAGCCGACGATTTCGCACACAGGGTTGATACCGTGTGGACGGACGTCATCTGGGCTTACAAGGACGCTGATCAGCTTATTGATGATCAATTCATGCGCTACTTCCGTTTTGTGTTTGACCTTTGCGCCTGGCGCGAGGGTAATCGCGCCGACAGCAAGGCCAGCCTCGATCAGTTGGCACAAAGCCTGTTTGCCAGCGACCAAGCGAAGGCGGTCGAGCACCTGAACTACCTGTTTGCAGCCTTCGATATCTGGGTCGACCTGGACACGAGTGATGCCTTCAACACCTGGCTGCGTGCAGCCGACGCTCGATCCCCATCGGCCCTGCTGCTGTTCAATCCTCTGCGCACCCAGCCCGGCCAGAGCCGCATCGACCTCTTCGGTGGTTGCTGCCGGCATTACGGGGATTCCGAGTGGAGTCAGGCTCATAGCCTTCTGCTCTACGCAGTGCTGCTGCATCGCATGCACAACACCGCTGATTTCCCTGAACAGTTACGTATCGTGCGCAACCTGATCGAAGCGTCCGGTGGCGGTGAGATGCGCGCCCAGAACATGCCCGCCTTATTGGAAGATGTACGCCGTGTCATAGTCGACGGAACCCTGGACGGCGTATCGACCTTCAATCAGAAGCAGATCGCGAACGAAAAGGACAAGATCAACCTACTTGCCGCCCACCCGTCGCTGCGAAAAGCGGTCTACCAACTGGAAGACAACAGCGTGCTGCACGGCGCACTGGCCGTGTTCGACCTCGACCCAGCTCTGGACCCTGCAATTTTTGCCCAACGTGCCTTAGCGTTTCTTACCTTGTTCGAAGATGCTCACTGTTGGCCACAGTTGACCGGCGCACTGCTCTCGCTGGGCGATTATTCGCGCAAGCAGGATCGTTATGGCAGCTACCGATTTTTCGATTTCGGCTCGCCGCGCAGTGAAGCAGTCTGGCGGGATCTGCTTGCGAGCAGAAAGAGTCCCGAGTTGGTACAACCCCTTACCGAACTACTCGATCAGGTCGCGCAAAGCGGTAACGATCTCGCCGTACTCAAAGAGATTCAGCAGGCGTTCCTCACCGCGTGCGAACGCGACCACGTGCTGGACTGGCGTTATTACCTGGTCAAGTACCCGCGCATGCGTGAAGGTAACTCGGGCCGCTATGCCATCAGCCAACGTGGCTACAGCATTTGCATGCTGGACAAGACAGTCATGCGCAGTTACTACCGCGACCCCTATCTCTCGGCGGTGGCGACCACGAGCGGCTTGAAGGTTCCAGACAACAACCTCTGGTTTTATGGATACGAAACCCTGCGTCGCGGGCTGGAACGAACGGGTGGTACTGTCACCATCGAAAGTGTCGACGACGGATGGAAACTCGAAAACTTACCTGACGACCCTGAACTCGCACGGAATATGGAGGACTTACGTGCAAGCTTCAACATCGGCAGTGACCAGATATATCGAGTGCCACAGGAAAACGGCATAGATGCTACTGACCGGATCATACAGGGTGCCAAGTTGCTCCTTGCAATGGATGAGCTCGGTCTCTAGCGGCAGGATCGGCTCAAGGGTTAGCCGGTTTCTGATTAGTAAGACTGTTGACGATGGTTGTCCAAATGTCGGCTTTGCCAAAAGCCGACATTTGCCCCCGACTGATCAGGGACAGACCGGCTTGAGTACCAGTTTTCGAAATACTGGCTTGATCCATTGATTCACCATTACAATTCCACTCTAACCAAGGAGTGAAATCGGATGGCGTTTTACATCGAAAGTGTGGGTGAGGCCGTGATTAGCCTTCAAAATGAGGAGTTTCGAGTTGACTCCGACACCTTGAAGCAAGGTGATACTGTTCAGACAAGTCAACAAGCCTATGATGAGGACGACGTCGAATTCGAAACTTCGTTCTTCGCTATATCGCGGGGTGAAAACACCGAAGAAAAGCAGCTCTTCACATGGAGGGTGGAGTACACCCAACACTTCAGCACTGGCAAGCTATTTATTAACGCCACTGAATGTGTAACTCCAGGCGCGCTAATGATAAAAGACCTCAGCTTCAGTGTAGCCGTAGATGAAAATGAGTAGTTAAAAGGAAGTTTTCACCGGGCGCTTTACTTTAAGCGCCCATAGCCTCAGCCATTACATGCACTAACGATGGATGGGCGCACATCTACATCGAATCTATTCAATGTGACGAGCCTCGAGAAAGCTTACTTTGCCAGTCGCTTCGAGCTTTGCCTGACTACCCGGTTCGGGCCTGCCTCCGAACACCAGAAAAATCGACCTCCCACAACGCTTATCATGCGACGATCTCAGCTCAAGCAATGCGACGTGATGGGTTCACGCTTGCCCTGCCTCCTGAGACCATCTGACTGGCTCCGCCCGCCCTCACTGCTGCGACAGGCACGGGAACTCTGCCAGCTGCAGGACGAAAACATCCACCGTAAGCAGTCGGTGATCGGCCTCGCCCTAATTTGTCATATCCTTCTGGTGGTGATCAGAAAAAATCTGAAGACAGCTAGTCGTGTCGATGTCAGCTAGCCCCCCCAATAGAAAATTCGCGAAAAGGAAAAGATCGCAGCCAATACAATCAGAACTGATCAGACTTGACAGGTTTCAACGCGACGAAGCCCCGAATGGCCCTTTAAGAGCTTTTTGCTAACGGTGACCCAACGGTGACCAAAATGATCAAATCCCAGAAACAACAAAGCCCGGTCGTTTCCGAACCGGGCTAAGTCATTGAATAATATGGTCGGGACGGAGTGATTCGAACACTCGACCCCTAGCACCCCATGCTAGTGCGCTACCGGACTGCGCTACGCCCCGACTAGGCGTGTTACTGGGTTCGCTTCGCAACGAAGCGATCAGGAATATACCGCAAGCTTTTGAAATGTGGAAGTATTTTAAAAGCTTGAATCATTTCTTCAAAACCACCAACACATCTTCGAGCTCGGAGATCATCTGGCGGATCAGTTGCTTGTATTGGGTGGTGTCGTCTTTGGCTTCATCACCGGACATACGCTGGCGTGCGCCGCTGATGGTGAACCCCTGATCGTACAGCAACGCACGGATCTGTCGGATCATCAGTACATCCTGGCGCTGATAATACCGACGGTTCCCGGTGCGTTTGACGGGGTTGAGTTGAGGAAACTCCTGCTCCCAATAGCGCAGCACGTGCGGTTTTACCGCACAGAGCTCGCTGACTTCACCGATGGTGAAGTAGCGCTTGCCTGGGATGACGGGTAGTTCGTCGTTATGACTTGGTTCCAGCATAAGCCTCAACTCGGGCCTTCAACTTCTGCCCTGGACGAAAGGTGACCACACGGCGAGCCGTGATCGGGATTTCTTCTCCCGTTTTTGGATTGCGGCCAGGCCGCTGGCGTTTGTCCCGCAGGTCGAAATTGCCGAAACCGGACAATTTGACCTGTTCGTTGTCTTCCAGAGCGTGCCTGATCTCTTCGAAAAACAGCTCGACCAATTCCTTGGCCTCGCGCTTGTTCAGACCCAACTCTTCGTACAGACGTTCCGCCATCTCAGCTTTCGTCAAAGCCCCCATACGTCACTTCCTTAACGTGGCGTTCAACCTTTGTTCGAGCGAGGTGAGGATATTTTGCGTCGTAGTATTCACCTCATCGTCATTAAGAGTGCGCGATGGATGCTGCCAGGTCAAGCCAACTGCAAGGCTTTTTCTATGCGGATCAATGCCTTTACCCTGATAGACGTCAAATAGCCTGAGGTCTGTCAGCCATTCCCCTGCATTTTCACGGATTACATCCAGAACGGCAGTGGCGGCGACTTCACGGTCGGCGATCAGGGCCAGGTCGCGACGCACTTCAGGGAAGCGCGACAACTCACTGAATTTAGGCATCTTGCCCGACGCAACTTCAGCCAAGACTAGCTCAAAAACAAAGACTGGACGGTCCAGCCCCAGGGTTTTCGACAGTTCTGGGTGAATAGCGCCCACGAAGCCTACCAGGCGACCTTCGCGCTCGATACGCGCCGTCTGGCCAGGGTGCAGCGCAGGGTGGCTGCCCGGCGCAAAAATGAAGGCATCCAGCGCACCGGCAAAGCCCAGTACCGCTTCGACGTCAGCCTTGACGTCGAAGAAGTCCACGACCTCGCGGCCCTGCGCCCAGCCTTCCGGAAGGCGGCTGCCGCAGACAACGCCAGCCAGCATCGGCTCTTGCTTCAAGCCATCGAGCTGACCAACGAAACGCAGGCCACTTTCGAACAGGCGCACGCGGTCTTGTTGGCGGTTCAGGTTGTGGGAAAGCGCTTTCACCAGACCCGGCCACAGCGACGAACGCATGGCGGCCATGTCGTTGGAGATCGGGTTAGCCAGCAATAGCGGCTCGACACCAGGGTTGAACAGCTCGAACTGTTTTGGATCGATGAAGCTGTAGGTCACGGCCTCTTGGTAACCACGGGCCACCAACAGACGACGCAACTCAGGCAAGTGCGCACGCGCTTCAGCTTTGGGTTGCGGCGCCAGGCGCGCTTGCGGGTAACGAACTGGCAAGCGGTTGTAACCATACAGGCGCGCCAGTTCTTCGATCAGGTCAACTTCCAGGCTGATGTCGAAGCGATGGCTCGGTACTGCAACCTGCCACTGCCCTTCCCCACCCGCAGAAATACCCAGGCCGAGGGCGGTCAACAGCTGCTCGATTTCTGCCGGCTCAATAACCAGGCCGAGCATCTGCTCAACGCTTTTGGCACGCAGGGTGATCGGCGCAATCGACGGCAGGTACTGTTCGCTGACGGTTTCGGTGATCGGGCCGGCTTCGCCGCCAGTGATTTCCAGCAGCAGGCCGGTGGCGCGCTCCATGGCTTCACGGGCGAGCTTCCAGTCCACACCACGCTCGTAGCGGTGCGACGCATCGGTATGCAGGCCATAGGAACGGGCCTTGCCAGCGATGGCGATCTGGTCGAAGAACGCGCTTTCAAGGAATACGTCACGGGTGGTCGTGGACACACCGCTGTGCTCGCCACCCATCACGCCGGCAATCGCCAGGGCGCGGGAATGGTCGGCGATGACCAAGGTGTCGGCACGCAGGCTGACTTCCTGACCATCGAGCAATACCAGCTTCTCGCCTTCTTCGGCCATACGCACGCGGATGCCGCCATTGATTTCGGCGAGATCGAACGCGTGCAACGGCTGGCCCAACTCCAGCATTACGTAGTTGGTGATATCGACCGCGGCGTCGATGCTGCGCACATCAGCGCGACGCAGACGCTCAACCATCCACAGCGGGGTTGGCTTGGACAGGTCGACGTTACGGACCACACGCCCCAGGTAACGTGGGCAGGCGTTTGGCGCCAGCACTTCAATCGAGCGTACTTCGTCGTGCACTGCCGGCACTGCAGCGACCACTGGACGGGTGACGGGAGCGTTGTACAGCGCGCCCACTTCACGGGCCAGGCCAGCCAGGGACAGGCAGTCGCCACGGTTCGGGGTCAGGTCGACCTCGATGCTGGCGTCTTCCAGCTCCAGGTAAACACGAATGTCCTGGCCCACGGGTGCGTCAGCCGGCAGTTCCATCAGGCCATCGTTGCCTTCGCCTACCTGCAACTCCGCCTGGGAGCACAGCATGCCGTTGGATTCAACGCCACGCAGCTTGGCTTTCTTGATCTTGAAGTCGCCCGGCAGTTCGGCACCGATCATGGCAAACGGGATCTTCAGGCCCGGGCGCACGTTGGGCGCTCCGCACACGACCTGGAAGGTTTCTGTGCCGTTGCTGACCTGGCACACACGCAATTTGTCGGCATCCGGGTGTTGCTCGGTGCTCAGCACCTCGCCCACCACCACACCGCTGAAAACACCGGCGGCCGGCGTAACGCTATCGACCTCAAGACCGGCCATCGACAGACGCGCAACCAGCTCGTCGCGCTCTACCTGCGGGCTTACCCAGCCACGCAGCCATTGTTCACTGAATTTCATCCTGCTCTCCTAAAGATTCGTTACGACTAGCGAAATTGCGCGAGGAACCGCAAGTCGTTGTCGAAGAACAGACGCAAGTCGTTCACGCCGTAACGCAGCATGGCCAGACGCTCAACGCCCATGCCGAAGGCAAAGCCCGAGAACTCTTCCGGGTCGATCCCGGACATGCGCAGCACGTTAGGGTGGACCATGCCGCAGCCCATCACTTCCAGCCAGCCGGTCTGCTTGCAGACACGGCAGCCTTTACCGCTGCACATCACGCATTCCATGTCGACTTCAGCGGATGGCTCGGTGAACGGGAAGAACGACGGACGGAAACGCACCGCCAGTTCCTTCTCGAAGAACACCCGCAGGAATTCTTCGATAGTGCCCTTGAGGTCGGCGAAGTTGATGTCGCGATCAACCAGCAGGCCTTCGACCTGGTGGAACATCGGCGAGTGGGTGATATCCGAGTCGCTACGGTACACACGGCCTGGGCAGACGATGCGGATCGGCGGCTTGTTCGCTTCCATGGTGCGGACCTGTACCGGCGAGGTATGGGTGCGCAACAGCATGTTGGCGTTGAAATAGAAGGTGTCATGCATCGACCGGGCCGGGTGATGGCCAGGGATGTTGAGCGCCTCGAAGTTGTGATAATCGTCTTCGACCTCAGGGCCTTCGGCAATGCCGTAGCCGATGTGAGTGAAGAACTGTTCGATACGTTCCAGAGTCCGGGTGATCGGATGCAGACCGCCCGAGGCCTGGCCACGGCCAGGCAAGGTAACGTCAATGGACTCGGCGGCGAGCTTGGCCGCAAGATCGGCCTCCTCGAGCGACGCCTTGCGCGCATTGAGAACCTCTGTGACACGCTCCTTGGCGACGTTGATCAGCGCACCGACTTGCGGGCGCTCTTCAGCCGGCAAATTCCCCAGGGTCTTCATCACCTGAGTCAATTCACCCTTTTTGCCAAGGTAGTGAACCCGGATTTGCTCCAGGGCATTTACATCTTCAGCGCTATGCACAGCCTCAAGGGCTTGGGCGACGAGCGCGTCCAGGTTTTCCATGTACAGACTCCAGATACAAAATAGGGGAAGAGCTTTAAGGCTCTTCCCCTATTTATGACGTTTAACACCCAGGGCTACAGGAGTAGCCCAGGGTGACTGTCGGGGGTACTTAAGCCAAGGTGGCTTTAGCTTTCTCGACAATCGCAGCAAACGCCGCTTTTTCGTTCACTGCCAGATCAGCCAGAACCTTACGGTCGATCTCGATGGACGCTTTTTTCAGGCCAGCGATGAAACGGCTGTAGGACAGACCGTTAACACGTGCACCAGCGTTGATACGAGCGATCCACAGAGCGCGGAACTGACGTTTTTTCTGACGACGGTCACGGTAGGCGTATTGGCCTGCCTTGATTACCGCTTGCTTGGCAACACGGAATACGCGTGAGCGTGCGCCGTAGTAGCCTTTAGCAAGTTTCAGAATTTTTTTGTGACGTTTACGGGCAATGACGCCACGCTTTACACGAGCCATGAGTTACTTCCTCTATTCTTGATCCAAAAATTAACGAAGGCGCAGCATGCGCTCGACTTTTGCCACGTCAGACGGATGCAGCAAGCTGCTACCGCGCAGTTGACGCTTACGCTTGGTCGACATTTTGGTCAGGATGTGGCTCTTGAAAGCGTGCTTGTGCTTGATACCGTTAGCAGTTTTCAGAAACCGCTTAGCAGCACCACTTTTAGTCTTCATCTTTGGCATGTTCGGATACTCCGCATTCAGTTGATAAACATAATCAGAAGGCCTGCCGTGCCCTGTTGATTACTTCTTCTTTTTCGGGGCGATGACCATGATCAGCTGGCGTCCTTCCATCTTAGGATGCTGTTCGACCGAACCGTACTCGAGCAGGTCAGCTTCAACCCGCTTGAGGAGTTCCATCCCCAGCTCCTGGTGGGCCATCTCACGGCCGCGGAATCGCAAGGATACCTTGGCCCTGTCCCCATCACTCAGGAAACGTACCAGGTTGCGCAGTTTTACCTGGTAATCCCCTTCCTCCGTCCCTGGACGAAACTTGATTTCTTTAACCTGGATCTGCTTCTGGTTTTTCTTGGCTGCGGCAACCTGCTTCTTCTTCTCGAAGATCGATTTGCCGTAGTCCATCAGCTTGCAGACAGGCGGTACAGCATCGGCGGAAATTTCCACCAAATCGAGCTTGGCTTCTTCAGCCTTAAGAAGCGCGTCTTCAATTGACACAATCCCAAGCTGCTCACCCTCAGCCCCAATTAACCGAACCTCGCGTGCCGAGATATTCTCGTTGATCGGGGCTTTCGGTGCAGCTCGTTTATCTTGTCTCATTTCACGCTTAATAGTAATTACTCCGAATCTGGGCGACCACGCCGGGAAACCGCTTGCGCGAGGAACTCAGCGAACTGGGCGACGGGCATCGAGCCCAGGTCAGCACCTTCACGAGTACGCACAGCGACAGTCTGCATCTCGACTTCCCGATCTCCGATAACCAAAAGATAGGGAACCTTGAGCAAAGTATGCTCGCGGATTTTAAAGCCGATCTTTTCATTTCTCAAGTCGGACTTGGCACGAAACCCGCTTTCATTGAGAGTTTTTTCAACTTCAGCGGCAAAATCGGCCTGTTTATCAGTGATATTCATGATCACTGCCTGGGTCGGAGCCAGCCACGCAGGGAACGCGCCCTCGTAGTGCTCGATCAGGATCCCGACGAACCGTTCGAACGAGCCGAGGATCGCCCGGTGCAGCATAACCGGGTGTTTACGGCTGTTGTCTTCGGAGACGTATTCGGCTCCCAGACGGATCGGCAGGTTAAAATCGAGCTGCAGGGTACCACACTGCCAGACGCGACCAAGGCAATCTTTCAGCGAGAACTCGATCTTCGGACCGTAGAACGCACCCTCACCCGGCTGCAGGTCGTACGCAAGCCCCGCACTGTCGAGTGCAGCGGCCAGTGCCGCTTCGGCGCGATCCCACAGCTCATCGGAGCCGACGCGTTTTTCCGGACGAGTGGACAGCTTCATCTCGACTTCGGTAAAGCCGAAATCGCGATAAACGTCCATGGTCAGCTTGATGAACGCAGCGGATTCGGCCTGCATCTGCTCTTCTGTGCAGAAGATGTGGGCGTCGTCCTGGGTAAAGCCACGCACACGCATGATGCCGTGCAGCGCACCCGAAGGCTCGTTACGGTGGCAAGCACCGAACTCGGCCAGGCGCATCGGCAACTCGCGGTAGCTCTTCAAGCCCTGGTTGAACACCTGCACGTGGCAGGGGCAGTTCATCGGCTTGATGGCGTAGTCGCGGTTTTCCGACTGGGTGGTGAACATGTTGTCGGCGTAGTTGGCCCAGTGCCCGGATTTCTCCCACAGGCTGCGATCAACAACCTGCGGGGTCTTGATCTCCAGGTAACCGTTTTCGCGCTGAACCTTGCGCATGTACTGCTCGAGCACCTGGTACAGGGTCCAGCCGTTCGGGTGCCAGAACACCATGCCCGGCGCTTCTTCCTGGAGGTGGAACAGGTTCAGGCGCTTGCCGATCTTGCGGTGGTCGCGTTTTTCAGCTTCTTCGATGCGCTGGATATAGGCGGCCAGCTGTTTCTTGTCAGCCCAGGCCGTGCCGTAGATCCGTTGCAGTTGTTCGTTCTTAGCATCGCCGCGCCAGTAGGCACCGGACAGCTTGGTCAACTTGAACGATTTGAGGAAGCGCGTATTCGGCACATGCGGGCCGCGGCACATGTCGACGTATTCTTCGTGGTAGTACAGGCCCATGGCCTGCTCATCAGGCATGTCTTCCACCAAGCGCAGCTTGTAGTCCTCGCCACGAGCGGTAAACACGTCGATCACTTCGGCACGCGGGGTGACTTTCTTGATGACGTCATAATCTTTTTCGATCAGCGCGTGCATGCGCTGTTCGATGGCCGCCAGGTCGTCCGGAGTAAAGGGACGCTCATAGGCGATATCGTAATAGAAGCCTTCTTCGATAACCGGGCCGATCACCATCTTCGCAGTTGGGTACAGCTGCTTGACCGCATGGCCAATCAGGTGCGCGCAAGAGTGGCGAATGATCTCCAGCCCCTCTTGATCCTTGGGCGTGATGATTTGCAGGCTGGCGTCGCTGGTGATCAGGTCGCTGGCGTCAACCAGCTTGCCGTCGACCTTGCCGGCCACGGTGGCCTTGGCCAGGCCGGCACCAATGGATGCGGCGACCTCGGCTACGGAAACCGAATGATCGAATGAACGTTGACTGCCATCGGGAAGAGTAATAGTTGGCATGGCGCCTCCTCTCCTAGTGGTGACCCCTACCAAAGGTCACGTGGGTTGGGATGAGCCAGTACAAGATCCAATATCAGGCCGTTCAGTAATGAACGCCTGCCTTACAGCGGCAGGAGCCTTTCGGCCAACCGATAATCGAACCAGAGTGACTGGAGTGAACAAAAAGAACGTGGCGAGGCGGCAAATGGCGCGCCGGGAAATAGCCAGGCGAGGATGCTAGCACAGATGAACGGTCATCGCGCCGGCGAAGCTTTGGGTAAAGAGCAATTCATGGCTTTATAGCTGCAAAAGTGAACTTGGGCTGTACGTCGAGCCTCAAACCCACTGAGAATCGCCGTTCGTCCTCGACCCAAAGGAGCATCCCATGATGCGTTTTACCTCTACCCTCGCTGTCGCCGCTACCCTGAGCCTCCTTTCCCTCGGCGCGCAGGCTGCAGCCCCCTCCAACTGGCCAGCCGGCGCCCGTGACGCCTTCGTCAACGACTGCAGCGCTGCCGCCAGTCAGAACGTAGACGTCAAAACTGCCAAAGCCCACTGCGAATGTGGCGCTGACAAGATCAATGCCGAATTGAGCACTGCCGAAATCAAGGAACTGATGACCAATCAGAACGCCAGCCCGGAGCTGAAAAACAAAGCGGTCGCGGCTATTTCGTCCTGCAAAGTCGTGAAGAAAAAGTAAGATTGACCACCGATCAGACGGCCATTTCGTTGAAAAAACAGCCTGAAAACTGCCTTTTCGCACAAATTACGCAGGTTTTACGGCTTTTTTTAACAGCTGATATTTCGTCGCAAAGCCCCGTATTTCGGGGCTTTCAGTCGGATCAATGATCAAATGCAACGCGATTGATCTGCAAACAGTGCCTCGGGGGGGCTCCCAAGTCGAACATTTCGACTATGATAGCCCAGTGTGCCCAGTTGGCCTGAGCAGCACAGCACTACTGAAAATATATGTTTCTTGGAGATACACCATGTCTAATCGCCAAACCGGCACCGTTAAATGGTTCAACGATGAAAAAGGCTTCGGCTTCATCACTCCTCAAGGTGGCGGTGACGACCTGTTCGTACACTTCAAAGCTATCGAAAGCGACGGTTTCAAAAGCCTGAAAGAAGGCCAAACCGTTTCCTTCGTGGCTGAGAAAGGCCAAAAGGGTATGCAAGCTGCACAAGTTCGCGGCGAGTAATTCCCCGCTGAGCTAAAAAAACCCCGTCCATGTGACGGGGTTTTTTATGGGTGAGGCAAAAGCCGGAAGGCAATCAGCCGCAATTGACCCGATTGATCACCAGATTATTGTCGGTGTTCAGGTTCAAGCGGTCGGAGCGATACTCCAGCGTGATCATATCGTTGGGCTTGAGGATGCGTGCATTCTGCGCCCCCGCACGTGTACGTGCTTGCTCCAGCAACTGCGGCGAGGCTTTCTGGCCGATCGCGAACTCAGCAGCCTTCGACTCACAGCGGCTATGACCGGCGTCGGCCACGGCGGCGTCTTTGCCTGGCTCAGAGGCACCCGGGGTGGTGCAACCCGCCAATGCGAGTGCTGCCAACAAAGTACCGAATGATGCGAGCTTCCAAGGCATGAAGCCTCCTATGATAAAAAATGGACAGAGATCGTGCGACAGCAGTCAAAGCGATTGGTTTCAAGACGTTTAAACGCCTGCGCGCAAGTCTGCCTCACTCACAGCAGTCAAGCGCCCTGTCAATCGTGACTAGATATGAACGCACCTAGTAGATATCAATGTAGTCAGAAGAGGGTGTAGGCCAATTCTGCTTCAACGCGTTAAAAATCTGCATGACCCAGACTTCGTCGCTGGCCGCCACGATACCGACATAACCGGAGCCCTTGGCCCAGGTCTCCAGGCGAAACAACAGGCCACCGATATCAGCGCCCCCTACTACGCCTGAAGAAATGTAGGCAATGCCAGCCTTGCTTACCCGCAGCTGGGTATGTTCATCGTCACTGGCGCTGCCAAGCAGTTGGCGCACGGCTTCCAGCGTGAGGTTATCGGACTTGTTCAAATCGATTTGCACACGGTATTCCCGGCCATTAATCAGGGCGACAGTGTCGCACAGCCCCTCCTTGATGCCTAAGTAGCAGTGCCAAATGTCGTACAAAATGGTTAACTGCGCGCGCTGGAACCGCGTTCCAGCGCATTGCCCAGTATTTTCAGCCCGTGAGACTTCCATGACCACCGTAACGATCCAAGCCGACATCAAAGCCAAGTGGCCCCAAGGGCAAAGCTCCTACAGCCCCGGAAGTCCGGAAGAACTGGCGATCATTGGTATCGACCTGCTGGTCAAGGAACTGGGCACCCAGGCGGCACAAGCGTTCATCGGCCAGGTATTCGAGAAATACCCCGCCGACCACATGGGCGCCCAAGAGCGCGAATAAGAACGGCCGACGAACGCCGACCGGTGAACGTCTTACTTCAGACGCGCCAGGCGCTCGGTCAGTAGATCGAAGAAGCCCTGGGCATCGCCGTTCTCAACCCAGAACACGTTCTTCTCCTGCTTGAGGCCGTCGTACCAATCGACGATGGTCTGGCCAAAGGTCGGGCCTTCGCGACTGTCTACGACCATGTTGGCCTGACGACCGCTGAACAGTGAAGGCTTGAGCAGGTAGGCAACCACGGTGGCATCGTGGACCGGGCCACCGGGGATGCCGTAATGCTCCATATCGCCTTTGACGTACTCATTCAGAATACTGCTGACGACTTTGCTCGCATTGTTGTTCAGGTCAGCAATCTTTTTAAGACGGGCGTCACTGGTGAGAACCTTGTGGGTCACGTCCAACGGCAGGTAGGTCAACTTCACACCACTTTTCAGCACGATCTCAACCGCAGCCGGGTCGGCGAACAGGTTGAACTCGGCCACTGGAGTGATATTGCCGCCATTGAAATGCGCCCCACCCATGACCACCACTTCCTTGATGCCCTGGGTGATTTCAGGCGCCTGGGTCAGTGCCAGTGCCAGGTTGGTCTGTGGGCCGAGCATGGCGATGGTGATGCTGTGGGGCTTGGCGGTGTTCAAGGTCTTGATCAGGTAGTCAACGGCATTGCCGTCGGCCAGGCCTTTTTTAGGTTCGTGCACGGTAACGCCGGAAATGCCTTCCTTGCCGTGAATATTCTCTGCGTAGATCGGCGTGCGCAGCAGCGGTTTTGGCGCGCCTGCATACACCGGAATGTCCTCGCGCCCTGCCCACTCGCGCGCCAGGCGCGCATTGCGGGAGGTCTTGTCCAGGCGCACGTTACCGGCGACGGTGGTCAGTGCGCGAATGCTCAACTCCTCCGGCGAGGCCATGGCGAACAACAACGCCACCACATCATCGGCACCTGGGTCGGTGTCGATGATCAGGTCGATTTTTTCCGCCGCTTGGGCGCTTGCAGCAGTGAGCGCGGACAAAAGCAGAACACTCCGGAACAGGTTTTTCAGGGTAGGTAGACCACGTTGCATAAAGCACTCCTTGTCGTAGGGGGACACTAGAACGTTACGCCGGATACCAGCGCGATATTGCAGTAAGGCTGGCACTCGCCGGTGCGCACAACCGCGCGGGCGGTGCGGCTCAGTTGCTTGAACTGGTCATGGCTGACCAGGCGCCGCTCACCCAGCGCCGCTTGCTCTGTGAGCGTATTGAGCTCGGTCAGCGCAGGCGGTTGTCTAAGCAGAATTTCTTCCGCCAACACGTGGCTCTCCACCTGCATTTCGCTAAGCACGATGCGCAGGGTGCTGATGAAATCCGGAATACCCTGGGTCAGCGCCAGGTCGATCAACTCGACGCCGGGAGGCACCGGCAGACCGGCATCGCCGATGACCAGGATGTCACCGTGCCCCAGGGACGCGATCACGCGTGACAGGGCGATATTGAGCAAAGGTGTCTTTTTCATGAGGGCACAAAACCTTGTACGTCTTGCAGCGTAGGAATGGAAGGTTGAGCGCCAGCGCGGGTCACTGACAACGCAGCCGCCACCTGGCCAAAACGGATCGCCTCGGTTTCGCTCTTGCCCGCGGCCAGCGCGGCGGCAAAGCCGCCCACAAAAGTATCGCCAGCGGCCGTGGTATCCACCGCCTTGACCTTCGGCGCCGCCAGGTGTTCGAAGCTGTGGCCATCGGCAAACAGGGCGCCCTGGGCACCGAGGGTGATGATGACTTTAGCCGCCCCCGCGTTGATCAACACCGTCGCGGCAACCTTGGCGCTGTCGAGCGAGTCGACCGTCACACCACTCAGAGCGGTGGCCTCGCTTTCATTAGGGATCAGGTAATCAATTGAGCCGTACCACTGCGCCGGCAAAGGTCCGCTCGCGGGGGCCGGATTGAGGATGACTGTCTTGCCCAGTTCGCGACCACGCTTGAGCGTGTACCCAACGGTGTCCATCGGCACTTCAAGCTGGCAGATGATCACTTCAGCCGCTTGCAACACAGCGTCGCAAGCTTTCAAAGAGGCAGGCGTCAGCTCACCATTGCTGCCCGCCACAATGACGATTGCGTTCTGACTGCTGTCATCCACCACGATCAACGCCACACCGCTGGAACCTTCCACGGTGCTGACCGCCTGGCAATCGATCCCTTCCACCCGCAACGCCTCGCGCAATTGGCCGCCGTAGGCGTCAGTACCCACGCACCCGATCATCGCGACGCCGGCCCCCAGCCGCGCCGACGCGACTGCCTGGTTGGCGCCCTTGCCGCCGGGAACGGTGGAAAAGCTTTGGCCGACCAGGGTTTCGCCGGCACGCGGCAAGCGACTGGCGCGGGTGACCAGGTCCATGTTCAAACTGCCTACTACCACTACTTTTGCTGGCATACATCAGTACTCATCAATTGCGTTCAGCGGTATTGGGCGAACACACCGGCCAATGGTGCCGTCGACTCACGCAAAACAATACTCGGCGTCACGATACGTTGATCGATCGGCAGTTGGGGTGTTGCTATTCGTTGCAGTAACAACTCGGCCGCCGTCTCGCCCAGTTGCAGGATCGACTGCCCGACCGTGGTCAGCGCCGGGTAGACGTAGCGACCCATCTGAATGTCATCGAAACCGATCACCGACAGCTCGCCCGGCACGCGGATATTGCGCTCGGCGGCAGCGCGCAGCACGCCAAAACCGATCATATCGTTGCTGGCGAAAATCGCGCTGGGCGGATCCTCCGCTAACAACTGCACGGCTGCGGCATACCCTCCCGTGCTGGTGAAATCGCTTTCCAGGGTGCGACTGGCCAACACCTCGACACCCGCTTCGCTCAACGCACGCTGGTAACCCGCCAGACGCATCTGTGCCACGCGGGTATGCCCGGGGCCGCCGATACAGGCGATGTCCCGGTGCCCCAACTCCAGCAAGTGCCGGGTCGCAAGGTAAGCGCCCTCTTCGTGATCGATGCGTACCAGATCGACATCAATGCCATCCAGTGCCCGGTCGACAATCACCATGGGCGTGCGCACCGCACTCAAGCCGGCGGCAAGGCCACTGTCATCGCCGCCCACCGATGTCACGATCAAGCCGTCGACGCGTTTCTCCAGCAATACGCGCAAATAACTGCGCTGTTTTTCGGCGTCGTCGTCGGAATTGCAAAGAATCACGCAGTAGCCATTACGCTCGCAGTAATCCTCGATGCCCCGCGCAAGCTCCGCAAAATACGGGTTGAGGCTGTTGGGTACCAGTAAACCGATGGTGGCAGTGGTCTTGGCCTTGAGCGAGCGTGCTACGGCGCTAGGCACATAGTCCAGTTGCTTGATCGCCGCCTCGACCTTGATGCGTACCGGCTCGCTGACCGGGCGCGTCTTGTTCACCACATGGGACACCGTGGTGTAGGAAATACCTGCAAGCGCTGCCACATCCTTGATCGTTGCCATGGTTCAGCCCCGCCGACTGGCGCGTTGGCTGCGGTAGGTATCGAGGACGACGGCAATCACGATCACGGCACCGGTAATGATGCGTTTCGTGGGTTCCGTAGCGCCGATCTGCGCCAGGCCGGCCGCGAGCACCGAAATAATCAACACACCGAAGAACGTACTGATCACCGAGCCACGCCCGCCCATCAGGCTGGTGCCGCCGATCACCACGGCAGCGATCACTTGCAGTTCCAGGCCCGAACCGGCGTTCGGGTCCGCAGCCTCCAGGCGTGAAATCTGGAACAAGGCAGCCACACCGGCCAACAAGCCCATCAGGCTGAACACCAGGATCTTGTAGGGTTTGGGGTTGATGCCAGCCAGGCGCACCGCCTCTTCGTTGGTGCCGATACCGATCAGGTAACGCCCGAATACGGTACGGGTCAACACCAGTTGGGCCGCGATGATTACCAGCAGCGCGATGATAAACGACGGGGAAATACCAAAGGCAACCGGGTTGGACAGCCAGGCAAACGAGTCGCCGATATACGCGGTGCGCGAGCCAGTCATTTGGTAAGCCACGCCTCGAGCCATCTCCAGCACACCGAGGGATACAATAAATGACGGAATGCGCCAGGCCACGGTGATTGAACCGGTAATGGTACCGGCCAATGCGGCGCAACCCATGCCCAGCAAAGCGGCCGGCAACACGCTCCAGCCCCAGCCCAGAATCGCCACACTGACGGCCGACGCTGCCAATGCCAGCACCGAACCTACCGACAGGTCGATACCGCCGATGATCAGGATGAAGGTCATGCCCACCGCCAGCACCATCAGGTCCGGAATCTGGTTGGCCAGGGTGCTGAAGGTGTCATAGGACAGGAAGTGGTCGCTGAGCACCGAGAACAGCGCGATCATCGCCAGCAAGGCACCGGCCAGCCCCAGGTACGTACCCAGGCCGTAGAAGTTGCCGCCAGTTTTACCGGGGGAAATGTTTGTTTTCATGGGGTATTCCTAGGCGCTGCTTCGTTGAGCAGCGCATCACGTTTCTGATAGCCAGCAAAGGCGGCGGCGAGCAATTCGTCCTGGGTCCAGCTGTCACGCTCGAAGGTCTCGATCAGGCGCCCGGCGGACAACACACCGATGCGGTCACAGATCAGCATCAGCTCACGCAGGTCACTGGACACCACCACCAGCGCTTTACCCTGGCGCGTCAGTTCACCGAGCAAGGCGTAGATATCGAACTTGGCACCGACGTCGATGCCTCGGGTTGGCTCATCGAACAGCATCACGGCGCAATCGCGCTCCAGCCAACGGCCAATCACCACCTTCTGCTGGTTGCCGCCCGACAGCTCGGACACCAATTGCGCCGGGCTGGAACTGCGGATACGCATGGCATCGATCTGGCGCTTGCCCAAGGCGGTTTCATTACGACCATTAACCAGGCCGCCAGCAGAGATTTCCGGCATGTTGCCCAAGGCAATATTGGCGCTGATGGACTGGGTCAGCAACAGGCCCTCACCCTTGCGGTCTTCGGTGATCAGGGCGATACCATGACCGACCGCATCCACCGGCGAGCGAATACTGACCACCTTGGCGGGCGAACCCAAGGCCACGGTGCCGCTGTCGGCCGGGTCGGCGCCGAAGATCAGGCGCAGCAGTTCAGTGCGACCGGCGCCGATCAGGCCGGAAATGCCATAGATCTCGCCAGCCCGCACTTCAAAGGACACATCGCGCACCTTGTCCGAACGGCTCAGACCCTTCACCGTCAAGGCAGGGCCACCGATGGTGCGCGGGCCGAGGTCGATGTGCTCGCCCAGCTCGCGGCCGACCATCAAGGTCACCAGTTGCTCACTGTTGTAATTGGCCATCGGCTCGACGCAGACCAGCTTGCCGTCGCGCAATACCGCAATGCGCTGGGCGACGCGGGCCAGCTCTTCCAGCCGGTGCGAGATATAAATGATCGCCACGCCCCGGGCCTGCAGGCGGGTGATTTGTTCAAACAGCATCTCGACTTCACGGGCAGTGAGCATGGCGGTGGGTTCGTCGAGGATCAGCACATGGCAGTCGCCGATGAGGTTGCGGGCAATCTCGACCATTTGCTGGTGGCCAATGCCCAGGCTGCCAACCAGCGTATCCGGGTCGATCGCGTCCAGGCCGACCTGGGCCATGGCTTCAATTGCAGCTTTGCGCAGTTGCTTGCGGCTGATCCAGCCACAGCGACTCGGCAGGTTATCCAGGAACAGGTTTTCAGCCACCGTCAGCGTCGGCAGCAGGTTGAGTTCCTGCATGACCATGCGCACGCCCAAGGCTTCGGCCTGAGTGCGACTGGCGGGGCGGTAATCCTGACCGTTGAACTGCATGTGCCCGGTGGTGGGTGTGACCAGGCCGCCGATGATCTTCGACAAGGTGCTTTTACCTGCGCCGTTCTCACCGGTCAGCGCCAGCACTTCCCCGCGATTGAGCGTCAGGGTGATGTCGGACAGCACCGGCTGGGCATAGGTCTTGCCGATACCGCTGACCGAGAGGACAGCGTTCGGGGCGGAAGATGACATAGGAAAATCTCCAGGCGCCCGCCCAGGACGAGCGAGCGCTGTTGGGTACTGCCAGGATTACTTCTTGAGGACGAGTTCAACCGGGGTTTCGATCACGCCATCGTTGGCCTCGACTTTCTCACCCTTGACCAGCTTCAGCGCGTTCTGGATACCGAACACGGCTTGCTGGGCGGCCGCCTGGTCGGCCGTCGCGAGAACGCGGCCGTCCTGCAGCATCGGCTTGATGGCTTCGATGTTGTCGTAGCCTACGACCAGAACCTTGCCGGCCTTGCCCGCTGCACGTACGGCAGAGACTGCGCCCAGGGCCATATTGTCGTTACCGGCCAACAGGGCCTTGAGGTCCGGGTATTCGCTCAGCATGGCGGAAGCCACTTTACGACCTTCGTCAATTTCCCAGTTGCCTGATTGAGTGGAGACGATCTTCAGGCCGGCAGCGTCCATCGCGTCCTTGAAGCCGGCCGTGCGCTGCTGGGCATTGGTTGTGGTGGGTACGCCTTCAATAATGCCGACCTTGTCACCCGAGGCCAATTGCTTGGCCAGGTAATCGCCCACAAGCTTGGCGCCTTTGCGGTTGTCAGGGCCGACGAAGGGGATATCGAGGTTTTTGCTTTTCAGAACACCCGGGTCCAGGCGATTGTCGATGTTGACGATCTTGATACCGGCTTTAGAGGCATCCTCCAGCACCTTTACCAGGGCCTTGGAATCAGCAGGCGCGATAACGATGGCATTCACCTTGGACAGGATCATCTGCTTGACGATATCGATCTGCGCGCTGGTATCGGTTTCGTTCTTGATCCCGTTGGTGATCATGTCGAAGTCAGCGGCGTGGTCTTTCTGGTACTGCTTGGCGCCATCCTGCATCGTGACGAAGAATTCATTGGCGAGGGATTTCATCACCAGGCCGACCTTGGGTTTGGCGGCGGCGTCATCGGCAAATGCAGAAGAGAGAGGCAAGGCGGCGGATGCGGCAGCAAGCACAGCGACAGCAAGAAGACGTCCAGCAAATGGCAGCTTCATGGGTTCACTCCGATCTTATGATTATTGTGAGCAACGCTTGCACCGAAGACCCCTTCGGCAGCCCTCCCACCCGGGCGGCTGATACGAGCGATCACGATACTCAAGGAGTGCACCGCGAAACATCTCGCAAACGTTTGCGTTGTTCAAACTATGAGAACCTTGTCGAGATTTGTCAACGGGAGAAACCAGCCTTTGATTCCTCCCCTCCATGCCGATCCTTCTTACTTTTGCCACTGATACGTTTAAGCACCCTGCGCGCTCAAACGCCCTCTGAAACGACAGGTATGGTGCCAATGTCACTCAGGGTACAAGGACATACCGTGATAGCTTTCGGACAACCGAACGCGATCACCCCATCCGTTCGGAAAGCCGGACAACACTTGGCTCAAGCAAACCTTAAAATCAATATAAGTTGTTTTAAATCAACACGTTAATTTATAAATGCGAACACGCTCAGACTGGTACAAATCGTGCTCTTTCCCTGCACCTCGAGGCGTTCAGAACCGCCCGGGTGTTCTAGATGAACCTGCTACCGCACTCATCAAAAACCAGAGAGAAAAATAATGAAATCTGCATTGAAGAACTTCGTCCCGGGCGCCCTCGCCCTTCTGCTGCTATTCCCTGTTGCCGCCCAGGCAAAAGAAGTTGAGAGCAAGACCAAGCTGTCCAACGTGGTCATCCTCGCCACGGGCGGTACCATTGCTGGCGCTGGCGCCAGCGCGGCCAACAGTGCCACCTACCAGGCAGCCAAAGTCGGCATCGAACAACTGATCGCCGGTGTTCCTGAGCTTAGCCAGATCGCCAATGTACGCGGCGAGCAAGTGATGCAAATTGCTTCGGAAAGCATCAACAATGAAAACCTGCTGCAACTGGGTCGTCGCGTGGCCGAACTGGCCGACAGCAAGGACGTGGATGGCATCGTCATTACCCATGGCACTGACACCCTTGAAGAAACCGCTTACTTCCTGAACCTGGTAGAAAAAACCGACAAGCCTATCGTTGTGGTCGGTTCCATGCGCCCAGGCACCGCCATGTCGGCAGACGGCATGCTCAACCTGTACAACGCCGTTGCCGTCGCAGGCAGCAAGGATGCACGAGGCAAAGGCGTGCTGGTTACCATGAACGACGAGATCCAATCGGGTCGCGACGTCAGCAAGATGATCAACATCAAGACTGAGGCCTTCAAGAGCCCGTGGGGCCCACTGGGCATGGTCGTTGAAGGCAAATCCTACTGGTTCCGCCTGCCGGCCAAGCGTCATACCATGGATTCTGAATTCGATATCAAGACCATCAAGAGCCTGCCTGATGTGGAAATTGCCTACGGCTACGGCAACGTGAGCGACACCGCCGCCAAGGCCCTGGCCCAGGCTGGTGCCAAGGCCATCATCCACGCCGGTACCGGCAATGGCTCGGTATCGTCCAAAGTGGTCCCGGCCCTGCAGGAACTGCGCAAGCAAGGCGTGCAGATCATTCGTTCTTCCCACGTGAATGCCGGCGGTTTCGTCCTGCGCAACGCAGAACAGCCTGACGACAAATATGACTGGGTTGCCGCCCATGACCTGAACCCGCAGAAGGCCCGCATCCTAGCAATGGTTGCCCTGACCAAGACCCAGGACAGCAAGGAACTGCAACGGATGTTCTGGGAATACTGATTCCTGGTGATCTACCTGTAGGAGCGAGCTCGCTCCTACAGCCCCTCCCCCTCCCCGCACAGTTCAACAAACTCCCTGAAGCGCTGTCAGACGAACTTCTTGAAATTTAAGCAGTTGCGAAATTGCCTACAGTTAAATACTGTATGTGCGTACAGCCTATTAAGGAATTCTCCGTGGCAAAGCCCTCTTCCGCAGCACCTACTTCGCCTGACGCCTACCAGCGCCTTGCCATTCGCGTGCAAAAAATCATCAATTCGACTAACGCCCAAAAAGCCAAGGCAGCCTTGATCTTCCGTTTACCCGATGAACCGGAGGACGAGTGGCAACGGTTGCTGGAAGAAATTGCAGAAAACGACAACGTCACCCTCGCCTATCGGGATGACGGTGGTGTGCAGATTTTCTGGGTTGTGCCGAAGGAAGATTGATTGAATGAGTGCCCGTTTTATTGCTCTGTGCTGTCTGGTTTTTACCGTCACCGCCAACGCCCAAGCTCCTCGAACCTTCAGCGAAGCCAAGAAAATTGCCTGGAAGCTTTACGCTCCGCAATCCACCGAGTTCTACTGCGGCTGCAAATACACGGGTAACCGTGTGAACCTGAAAGCCTGTGGCTACATCCCGCGCAAAAATGCCAACCGCGCCGCGCGCATCGAGTGGGAACACATCGTGCCGGCCTGGCAAATCGGGCATCAGCGCCAGTGCTGGCAAAGTGGCGGGCGAAAAAACTGCACGCGCCACGACGATGTGTTCAAGCGCGCCGAGGCTGACCTGCACAACCTGGTGCCGAGCATCGGCGAAGTGAATGGCGATCGTAACAACTTCAATTTTGGTTGGCTGCCAGTGCAAAGCGGGCAGTACGGCTCATGCCTGACCCAGGTGGACTTCAAGGCCAAGAAGGTCATGCCGCGCCCGTCTATTCGCGGAATGATCGCACGCACGTACTTTTATATGAGCAAACAATACGGCCTGCGCCTGTCCAAGCAGGACCGACAACTGTATGAAGCCTGGAACAAGAGCTATCCGGTACAAACCTGGGAGCGCCAGCGCAACCAGACCGTGGCCTGCGTGATGGGGCGTGGTAATGAGTTTGTCGGCCCGGTGAACCTGAAGGCCTGCGGTTGAATATGGGCGGGGTTCCCGCCCACTCAGGCTCTTACTGCGCGACCTTGTGTTCGATGATCTCCGACACGGTGTCGGTTTTCTTGGCCCGCGCCATCTTTTCGTTAAGCAACGCCTGCCTGGCTTCGGCCTCCGCTTTGGTGGCGAACGGTCCCAGCAGCACTTCATCTTTGCCATCGACCTTCACGATGTAAAAAGTGAAACCATGTTCCAGCAACCAGGCGGTGAGGTCGGTGATCGCCTGCAGCTTGTGGTCCGGCGGGCCGACCCAGATATCCCACTCCTGAGCGGCAATCGCACCGGCTTGTGGCAGGCTTTCGGCCACGGCAGGCTTGGCCTTGGGGGCATCGACCGATTTACCTTCACCGCATCCGGCCAATGCCAACACCACAATTGCCATCGCTACTTTACGCACTGCCCTGCTCCTTTGAGGATAAAGAGGCGACTTTACCATTCACTGTCTATTCTGGCCGTCATAAACGTTGGCTTAAACAATGCGAATGATGTACTGCGACCTGTATGATGCCGCCATGGGAATTAATGTCGCCTCTATGCGTCCTAAAAGAGGCAGTCACAGGGAAGCGCTTCGCAGTAAGCTACACACATCCGACACCTGCCCTGTCTGAAACATGTGTCCTTAAAAGTAATCAAGGAGAACTCCATGCTTATACTCACCCGCAAAGTCGGTGAAAGCATAAACATCGGTGATGACATTACGATCACCATTCTGGGCGTTAGCGGCCAGCAAGTAAGAATCGGCATCAACGCACCCAAGGACGTTGCCGTGCATCGCGAGGAGATTTACCAGCGCATCCAGGCTGGCCTGACTGCACCCGACAAAAACCAGACGCCTTGAAACGCCTCAGTAGCCAGCCTTTTCGTTCACTGTAATGGCTGGCGAAAACCCAATTGACCTGTTCGCGTTCTACAGCGTGACCGGCGCGCCTTGAGCATGCCCTTCGCTGCAAGATGAAACTGTCAGGGTATCTGGAACTTGTTGAACTATTCGCAGCCCAATTTCTGACACAATATCCTGCCATCCGAGTGCGTTCAGGAGCACGTCGATGAGGCCTGCCGCGACACAACCCCTTGTTTCCAGATCCTGGATAATCGCCCTGCTGATAGGGCTGGCCTTCTTGGCGCTTGGGTATGGCGTAAGAGTGGAAGTTGAAATGGCAGATCCCGACGCCCAATCCTGGGCGGATTTGGCCCTCCTTCTCTGCGGCTACCTGCTTGTGTTCTGCCTCAAGCCCATCCAACAGGCTATTTTGCGCAAGTTGTGCCAGCGTGCAGCGCATCGCGCCCATCAAAAAACCGCACGCTGAGCGCCTCAAACCGCTATCGGATCGTCGGTATTTACAGCCCTGCAACACGACCTATGCTTGGGCTTGCGCAGTCAGTGAAAGGTGCAAAACCAGATGGATACCCTCAGCAAATCTGAAATCGAAAAAGCCTTGGCAGAGCGCCTGCCCAGCTACAGGGTTATGTGCACACTGCATGCTGACGGTACCCTTTCAGCCGTCCTCAGTGGCCCGGAAACCGATCACTTTGCAATTACTGGCATCGTACGCGCGCACTATCACGGTAAAGCAGCCATTAGCCGCCTCGCCACTGAAATACTCAGGGAAATGGTGATGTCGCGCCAAGGGATGAAAAACAGCCGATTGCAGGCATTATCTGATCAAGTCACCTGCGCAGTAGGCCCAGACCGATAACGGGCTTGGCCCTCTGCGCATCATGGCTCCCGCTTTCGCAACGACAGCAAGCCATCAACATCGCGCAGGGCGTGCAACGCGCCGTACCCGTCGATGCAAGCATGCGTCGTCATCATGGGTACCCAGTGTGTCGAGGTTACAACCATGATATCTGCCCCTGCTGCTTCGCCCGCTCGGATGCCCACCGTGGCGTCCTCGAACACCAGGCAGTCTTGCACCGGCACGCCCAAGCGCTGCGCGCCCAACACATAACAGGCCGGATCGGGTTTGCCACTCGCTACATCTTCAGCCGTCACTAACACCGTCGGCACGGGAATACCCGCCGCCTGCAGCCGGCGCAACGCCAATGCCTTGGGCGCGGACGTGACCAACGCCCATTGATCGGGGGGCAAGCGCGTCAAGAACTCTACTGCGCCTGGAATCGCCACCACATCTTCGACATCGTTCAGCTCAGCCTCGGTAATCCACCGAGCTTCCACCTCTGGATCAACACCCGGCAACGCCTGGCGAGTGATCGTATCAATCGCCCGTACGCCATGAATGGTGGCCAGGAAAGCCTCTACATCCAGGCCGTGGCGTTCGGCCCAAATGCTCCACACACGCTCTGCGGCAGCAATGGAGTTAAGCAGGGTCCCGTCCATATCGAACAGGAAGGCACGGTAACGCCGACTGAATACGGCTGGATTTCGGATGGACACTGCGCGGTTTCCTCATGAGCGGCCCCATGCAATCTACGGGTCGCCTTGATGCTTGTAAACGCACACCCTCCTGGCGAAACAGCCGGCATGATCCTCGATACGCCGCAAGCCCATGACAAGGCCGGCGGCTCTGCTTTTCGTCTTTCAATCAAAGGCCCCGTTGAGGACTTCGTAGATGATACCGCTGGCAATGGCCACCAATATCAAGTCGGTTCCGGCTTGCTGCCACTCATATCCGTCGTAGTGCGGCAACCGCCCTGCCAAGCGACCATCGAGCTTCTTGGCGATGCCGGGTGGCAGCGGTTTGCCACGCGCCAGGTTCTTCTGGATTCCCGGCGGCAATGCGGACCTTGGGCTCCAGTAATCGCGGGAACCTCCCAACACACTCAGTACGCTTGCTCGATCGACACTGGGGCCATGACCCGCCCCTCCCTTGCCTTTGGAATGGTCCTGGCCATGCCCGCCCTGGCCATTCCCTTTGCCATTACCCTGGCCCTTTCCGTTGCCGGGTTCAGCCAGACCAAGACCGCTACCTGCAAACAGCGCGAGTGTTAACACAACAGATAAGAACTTTGGGGACTTGGGCATAATGATTGTCCGAGGCGGATACGTTTTTGTACTGTAGTCGACGCTACCCCATAAAGTACTGAATTCGTATCCCAGTCATCAGCTCACCTGGCCGCCTGTCTCCACCACGTCCGCCTGGGTCAACCAGGCCGTGGAAACCCCAAGCCGCAAACCATCAACCAGAGAAGGCTGGCCGGCTGGCGGCGAACTCGGCACATGGATGAACCCACTGCGAACTCCGGCCCCGGCCAGCCGATGCTGCAAAAGATAAAACACCTGGTTACACACGAAGGTCCCCGCCGTTTGCGAAACCGCAGCCGCAAACCCTGCATCACGCAGCGCTTTGACGATGGCCTTGATCGGCAACGTCGAGAAGTATGCAGCCGGGCCATCGACCACCACAGCCGTATCAATCGGTTGTTGCCCGAGGTTGTCGGGGATACGTGCGTCGTTGATATTGATCGCCACCCGCTCGATGGAGATCTCGCTGCGCCCAGGTGCCAGGCCAGTGGCAATCACCATCGCCGGCTTCAACTCGCTTATCAGTTGGGCCAGGTATTCACCCGCGGTGGCAAATGCGCAAGGCAAGCAACGCGCAACAATCTGCACTCCCTCGCTCACTTGCACGCCATCCAGCTCTCGCGCCGCCTCCCACGAGGGGTTTACCAAGTCGTTATCAAAGGGCTCGAAGCCCGTCAGCAGTACGGTTTGCATAGTGGCCTCACATCAACAGATAAAGCAGCACGATATTGACCACCAGCATCATCAACGCTGTGGGTATCTGCGCCTTGATCACCGCGTTTTTATCGGGCAACTCCAGCAATGCAGCCGGGACGATATTGAAATTGGCCGCCATCGGCGTCATCAGCGTCCCGCAGTAACCGGAAAACATACCGATAGCCGCCATCACAGCGGGGTTGCCGCCGTAAATCCCCACCAGCACGGGCACGCCGACGCCACCGGTCATCACCGGGAAGGCCGCAAAGCCATTGCCCATGATCACAGTGAACAAAGCCATGCCCAACACATAAACCATCACCGCCACCAACTTGTAATCCAGGTTGATGTAAGTGGTAGTGACGTGGGCAACCGCAGTGCCCACCCCGGCCTCATTGAACAGCAACCCGAGCATCGCCAGCATCTGCGGCAGCACCATGGCCCAGCCCAGCGCCTCGGTCAGGCGGCGGGATTCGCGCAAGGCTTGCACCGGCGTGTCGCGGGTCAGCCAGCAGGCCAGGCCCAGGGCAATCAGGCAACCGATGCCGAGGGACACAAAAGTGGTGTTCTTGGGATCCAGCAGCGGTACGCCGCCGATTTCGGTGTGCTTGAGCAATACCGAGCCAATCACCGTGGTCAGGGGAATCGCCAACGCCGGGATAAACAACTTGTGGCCCAGCCGCCCAGCACTGGCGCGAGAAGCCTTGTCGTGCAATTCGGCGTGCTGACCACGGCCAACGCCGCCCATGCCCGCAATCAAGGCCATCACCACTACCCCCACGCCAATGACCACCGATGGCAGACGCTCGCCTACCAAAAACGGAATGGCGAACAATAACCAGAACAGTGCGCTCGACCAGCGTTTGGGGTGGGTACGGTCGAGCAGGATCATGCCCGCGGTGATCAGCAGCAAAACCCCCGCCAACCAATACAGGTATTGAATGGAAATGATCATTGGGCAGCCTCCACCGAAGTGGCAGCAGGACTCATCTCACGGGTCAGTCGTCGATCAAAGCGATGCAGCCGGATAGCGTGAATGATGAAGGCACAGATCGCGGTCGGGATGCCCCACACCGCAATATGCAGTGGCTCCACATCAATCCCCGAGCCCAGCAGGAAGGTGTGCATCAAGGCAATTGCACCGAAGGCGACAAAGATGTCCTCGCCAAAAAACAAACCGACGTTATCGGTGGCCGCGCACATGGCCAAGACTTTGTGACGCAGCTTGTCCGGCAGCTTGCCGTAGCGTTTTTCCGCTGCACCTTCGGCCATCGGCGCCAACAGCGGCCGCACCATTTGCGGATGCCCACCCAGGCTGGTCAGCCCCATGGCGGCCGTGGACTCACGCACAAACAGGTAGATGATCAGCAAGCGCCCGACAGTAGCGCGCTCGAAGCGAGCGATCCAGTTCTGCGCATGCAGGCGCAAGCCATGGCGCTCCAGCAGGCCGATAACCGCCAGGGGTAATAACAGAATCAATTGCAGGGCCCGGGTCTGAAGGAAGCCATCGCCCATGGTGGCGAGAATTTTTTCAAGGGGGAACTGGGCGGCGAGCCCGGTGACGATAGCGGCGGCAGTGACCACCAACAGCGGATTGAAGCGCAATACAAAGCCGACCACGATGACAAGTACGCCGATCAACGGCCATAAATTCACAACTGTTTGCATGGCGGGAAGGTCCTTTAGTGCGCGCTGCGGCGCCATTACAGCAGGATGTGGGCAAAGGGCTCACAGCATGAAAGTGGCGTGCAGTCGGCTCGGTTTTTTTATTGTTGACCTGGAAGGTCGAGCGTCAGTGGCGGCAACTTTGCTGCCTGGGGGACGGGGGTGTCCAACAAGAAAAATTGTTGCTGCAAACCAATAAATTTTGTGGGGGATGGCGCCAGGTAGTCGGGCGTCATGAGGGATTCAGACGAGGCTCTTTTGAAAAAAGTAGTGCGGGCAGCTCGATGGCGAATTCACAATCGTTTCAGCCGTGAAGATTCCCAATCAGAACCTATACTCCATGATGCAGCTGTGTGTACCTGCAGTTGGTTCACGGTGCTATGCCGACAATGAGGGTTCCGCTATGTATGCCGGACAAATAAGCAATATGGCGACAACGATTGGCGAGATACGCTGCCAGATGGTCGCCCAGGTCATTTGCCTGCTGTCGGTGGCTACGCTGTTCTGCTGACCGGACATCCGAAACCTGAAAGTACGCCGCGAGGCGTCTATGGGCGACTGTGGCCCAAATCACAGGCAACAAAAAAGGGCCCACCTTTCGGTGAGCCCTTCTAGACCGCCCAGCAGAGCGGATTTTGTTTGGTAGGCGCGATTGGACTCGAACCAACGACCCCCACCATGTCAAGGTGGTGCTCTAACCAACTGAGCTACGTGCCTGCTGTGAGGCGGCATTCTACGGAATTCCGAAGGGGTGTCAACATCTTTTTTGCACCTAAGCCTATGAATATGCGAATTTTTTATTTGCGACGCACACGCCTGTGATTTTCGGGTGGCTGGCAGGCAATTTTCAACTCAGGTAGGATCGCCGCACTCGTAAAAAATATAAAACAGAGGTTCCAGGATGGCGAACACCCCCTACCCCCAGTCGTATTACGCCGCTTCTGCGAATGCAGTTCCACCCCGCCCCGTACTGCAAGGTGAAGTCGAAACCGATGTGTGCGTGATCGGTGCCGGCTATACCGGGCTTTCCAGCGCGCTGTTTCTGCTGGAGAACGGTTTTCGCGTAACAGTACTGGAAGCCGCCAAGGTGGGTTTTGGTGCCTCGGGTCGTAACGGTGGGCAGATCGTCAACAGTTACAGCCGCGATATCGATGTGATCGAGCGCAGTGTCGGCCCCAAGCAAGCACAACTATTGGGGGATATGGCCTTTGAAGGCGGCAAGATCATCCGTGAGCGCGTGGCCAAGTACCAGATCCAGTGCGACTTGAAGGATGGCGGCGTGTTCGCCGCACTCAACAGCAAGCATATGGGCCACCTGGAGTCGCAGAAGCGCCTGTGGGAGCGCTACGGCCATACGCAACTGGAGTTGCTGGATGAGCGCCGCATCCGCGAAGTGGTGGCCTGTGACAACTATGTCGGCGGCCTGCTCGACATGAGTGGCGGGCATATCCACCCGCTCAACCTGGCCCTGGGTGAAGCGGCGGCAGTGGAGTCCCTGGGCGGCACGATCTATGAGCATTCGGCTGCGGTGCGTATCGAGCGCGGCGCCAATCCTGTGGTTCACACTGCCGAAGGCAAGGTCAGAGCCAAATTCATCATCGTCGCGGGCAATGCCTACCTTGGGAACCTGGTGCCGGAGCTGGCGGCCAAGTCGATGCCGTGCGGCACCCAAGTCATCACTACTGCGCCATTGGGCGATGAATTGGCCAGAACTTTGCTGCCGCAGGATTACTGCGTCGAGGACTGCAACTATCTACTCGATTACTACCGCCTCACCAGCGACAAGCGCCTGATCTTCGGCGGCGGCGTGGTGTATGGCGCGCGGGACCCGGCGAATATCGAAGCGATCATCCGACCGAAAATGCTCAAGGCATTCCCGCAGTTGAAAGACGTAAAGATCGACTACGCCTGGACCGGCAACTTCCTGTTGACCCTGTCGCGCTTGCCGCAGGTCGGCCGCCTTGGCGATAACATCTATTACTCACAGGGCTGCAGCGGCCATGGCGTGACGTACACGCACCTGGCAGGCAAGGTACTGGCAGAGGCGCTAAGAGGCCAGGCAGAACGTTTTGATGCGTTTGCGGATTTACCGCATTACCCGTTCCCGGGCGGGCAGATGTTGCGCACGCCATTTGCGGCGTTGGGGGCTTGGTACTACGGGTTGCGGGATAAATTCGGAATGTAAGCACACAATGTGGGAGCGGCTTGATCGCTCCCACAATTGTTGTGCGCTTCAGCCTAGCGCTACGCTGCCGTCATTGCGCCTTATGCTCGATGGCCGGTGCCTCAGCTTGCAGCTTCTGCACTTGGTTCACCGCCAGCTCAGCCGATTGCCCGCCCCAGCCTTGACGCAGATAGTTGAGCAGATCGGTCAGTTGCTGCGAGCTGAGTTTTCCGGCGAAACCCGGCATCGGTTGCATGCGCTCGAACCCGGAAAATTTCTGCTCACCGATACCGTCCTCGATCACACGCAGCAGGTTGCGCGGGTCTTGCAGGCGCAGCGTGGTGTTGCCGCGCATGGCCACCGCGATGTGCGGCTTGCCTTCGCCACCCGCGGCGTGGCAACCGGCGCAGACGTTCAGGTATTCCTGATGACCGCGCTGAGCGCTTGGGCTGAGTTTATCCACCGGCACTTCGACCAGCGCTTGAGCCGGCGGTGGTTTATCGCCGAGCAGGAACGTCGCCATCGCAGCCAGATCCGAATCGCTCAGGCCCTGGGTGCTGTTGTGGAACAACGGGAACATCTCGTTGAACATCGTGCCTTGCGCGCTCATGCCGTGCTTGAGGAACGTGCCCAGATCCTGCTCGTTCCAGCCGCGAGCGGCCAGGTCAGTGGCAAGCAGGCTGGGCGCCAGATAACCATTGAGGACGCCGCCGCTCAGGCGCTTGTCCAACTCCATCGCGCCCGGCAGGCCGCGGGGCGTATGGCATTCGCCGCAGTGCCCGAGAACCTCGACCATGTACTGGCCGCGTTTCCAGGCTGCGCTTTTGCCTTCGGCCGGCTCCAGTTTGAGGGCTTTGCCGTAGAGTACGTTCCAGCCCATCAGGCCCAGACGCACGTTGAACGGAAAGCTCAGGCTGGTCACCGGTGCTGCGCGCTCGATTGGCTCGATGGTTTTCAGGTACGCATGAATCGCGTCCGAATCTTCGCGCGGCATCAGGTGGTACGAGGTGTACGGCATCGCCGGATACAAATTCGCACCGTCGCGACGCTTGCCTTCCGTCAGCGCAGCGAAGAACTCGTCATCGTTGTACAAACCGATGCCGTGGTCCTTGCTCGGCGTGATATTGGTACCGAAGATCGTGCCGAACGGCGAGACGATCGGGAGGCCGCCCGCAAACGGCGCTCCGCCCGGCGCAGTGTGGCATGCCATGCAATCAGCCGCACGGGCGAGGTATTCGCCGCGCTTGACCTGATCATCGGCATGGGCAAGCAACACCGGCGCAGCCAGGCCGACCGCCAGGGTCAGGCGGGTCAGAAAAACCTTCATGCTTAACCCTCCTTGACCAGGCCGAGATCGGTCAGCACGTTGCGGGTGGCGTTGTAGTAACGCACGTACCCGGTGCAACGGCAGACATGATGGCCCAGGCTGTCCTCGATGACTTGCTCCAGCTTGCTTTGCACGGTCGGCTGGCGTTGCAGCTTTTCCACCAGCACCGTCGCCGCGTTGACGAAGCCCGGCGCGCAGTAGCTGCACTGGAACGCGAACTCATCCACGAAGCGCTGCTGGATCGGGTTCAGCTCAGTGACCTGGCCCGACTCGTCGCGCTTGGCGTGCGATTCGATGGTGCGCACTTTCTTGCCTTCGAAGTAATGCGCGCCCGTGATGCAAGTGCGCACTTCTTCGCTCGTGCCGTCCGGGTTGTCGACGATCACTACGCAAGCGTGGCAAATGCCTTGGCCGCAGCCAAGACGCGAGCCGGTAAGGTTTTTGTATTCGTGCAGGTAATCGATCATCGGCAGGTCATCAGGGATGTCCACCGGGCCGACGGATTGACCATTGAGGGTCAGTTGAAGCGGACGGTTAGCCATTGAGGGCCTCCTTGATGCGCGCAGCAGTGATTGGCAGGTCGCGAACACGTTTACCGATGGCATGCGCCACGGCGTTACCGATGGCCCCGACGATCGGAATCATCACCACTTCAGCGATACCTTTGGACGGATCGCTTGGCGACAGCGCCGGCAGAATCTCCGACGTATGTTTCCACACGGCTACGTGACGCGCCATCGGCAGACGGTAACGGTTGAAGTTCCAGTCCCCCTCCCCCGGCCCGCCTTCATACAGCGGCATCTCTTCCATCAACGCGTGACCGATGCCCATGGCGACACCGCCTTCGAGCTGGCCTTTAACCAATTGCTCAACCAACACACGACCGCACTCGACCCACGAATGGTGATTGAGTACATCGACCTGCGCCGAGCCCTTGTTGACCTTCAGCTCAACCAGCGTGGCGACCGGGCTGTAGTAAGTCACCGCAGCATTGTTCAACTGCGTCGCCGGGTAGCTGATGTTCTGGCGATCCAGCAAGTGGAAACCGGCAGTGCTCATCAGCGCTTGCTTGGCCTTCGGTGCACCGTCGCCGTACTTCACGGCCAGACCGTCGAGCGGCAGACGCTCGCGCACGCCGTCGATGCTGTACTCAGCCTCTGCCCAGCTCCAGCGGTTGAAACCGTGGACAGTGGCAGCGGTGACCAGGCCACGCTCGTGAGCGCGCTTGGCCAGCGTTTCAAAGCTCAACGGCTGCATGCCGTTGGCGGTGAGTTTGCCGTCGACCCAATGCGCATCTTCACGGCGCACCACATAAGGGTTGGCCTGGCCGCCAAATGGGCCTTGGCGCCAGATCTCCAGCGCCGCGGGCCACAGACCGTGGTTGAACAGCACGCGCGCCGCTTCACGGGTCGCGTGGCTGAAGTAGTACGCCGAGTTGGTCGCGGAAGACGCCGAAGCGAGCTTGCCAACCCAACGCGGGTTGCGCAGCAAGTTGTCCTGCTCGGCCTGGCTCATGATGTAAGGGTTGCCGCTGGTGATCAGCTGCATTTCCTTCCATTCTGTTTCGCCGGTCTTGACGTCGTGTGCCGGACTGCCGAGGAAATCGGCCACCACCAGCGATTGAGAGGTAGACATGCCGGTGCCGATTTCGATACCGATGTGGCGCAGGCTGATGCGGCCGTCAGCGGTGAATTCGACACTGGCCATCGGCGCTTCGGAACCGGTGCCGAAGTCTTTCTGGCAGATGGCGAAACCAATGCCGTACCAGTTATCCGGGTCGGCGGCTTCGCGTTGTTGCTTGATCGCGTCGCGGTTTTTCCAGACGTCGTGCACAGCGGCCTTGTCGAGAATTTCGTGCAGGCGCAAGGCACCGGCAGGAATCGCGCCCTGGGTGTTTTTCATGCCCGAGCGCAGTGCGTTCTTGCGGCGCAGTTCGATTGCATCCACACCGAGGCGGCCGGCAATTTCGTCGACCATCATTTCCGTGGCCGCCATGCTTTGCAGGGTGCCATACCCACGCATCGAACCGGCTTCCACGCCACGCGAGTGATACGCGGTGACTTGCAGGTCGTTCTGCGGCATGTAGTAGATCGATTGTGCGGCCGTGGCGCCTACTGCCGCTACCGAGGGGCTGTAGTTGATCCTGCCACCGCCGTCGACGCTCATGTCAGCGAGGAAGATTTTGAAGGTGTGGTCGTTCTTGTCTACCGCCAATTGGTAGCGGATGTCGAAAGAGTGACGCTTGATGCCGCTCTGGAACTGCTCGTAACGGTCATTGGCCAGACGTACCGGCACGCCGCCGCCATACAACGCAGCGAGGGCGGCGTAGTAGACAAAGATGTTGTGGTCTTTGGAACCGTACCCCACGGTGTAACCGGGGTGCATGTTCAGGCTGGCCAGGCCGAAGCGCGATGGCGAGATCATTTTTGCGGTCTCGGTCGCAACTTCCAACGGGCATTGGGTGGCCACCACAAAATGCAGGGTCTTGGTGTGCGGATCGTACCAACCGTTGCCGTTGTCCGGCTCCATGGCGGCCGGTTCGATCGACGGGGTTTTGTAGCGCTCGTCGAACACCAGCCAGTCATCCGGCGGCGTGTTGATCTGGCCCTTCATGCGGTCGGCGTAGAACAGGCCGCGCTCGGTCAGGTTGCCGTGCAGGTTCGGCTGGGAATTCCACACCGGGCGACGGTTTTTCAACATCGGGAACAGGATCGAATCCTTGAGACTGGCGAATTCGTCTTCATCGGCCGAGGTCGGTCCACCCACGCGCACATAGCGGAAGCTACCGTAAGGGTCGCCTTCGTAATACGGCACTTTGGCGCCATACCGAATTGCTTTGTCATTGAATTTGAGTGCGTTCTTGGCCTGACGGAAACGCTCGAAGTCGTTCCAGATCAGGATCGCCACCGGGTGACCGATGAACATCGGCACTTTGCCTTCAGGCAGCAGCGGATCCGGAGCATGTTCTTCCGGGAAGACAATACCGTCCTTGTCCAGGTCGGCCGCGGTAACAATACGATCCGGCTGCAGATCGGCGCCGAGCCACGACAGGTCGTAGCCCGCATAAATATGGTCGGCCTTGATGGTCTTGAGCAGCATGGCGTGGCCTTGCTGCTCAGGCCAACCTGGCATGTCTTTGGAACGGATATCGCGGGCGAACACTTTGCTGCCGCACACTTTCGACAAGGCATCGTTACGCTGGCGCGCCTTGCCGTTATTGCCCAGCCATTTTTCGGACGGCACGGTGACGCTGTTTTCCATCAAGGCAGCCAGCGCCTGGTTGCTGAGCGGCGTAAGCGTGACGCTCACACCCGCTACCAGCCCGCCCTGAAGGAACGAGCGCCGGGTTATTTCACGGTTGGACATGGATCATCCTCTGAGCGGTTATAAATCCGCCCTTATGGTTAAGTACACCGATGCTCGAGACTTGCAGCAGCCTTTAGGGATGAATCAAAAGGCCATGATGACAGTGCAAAGTTGACCGAAGGGTTAACTTTAAAGGTTTATGTGCCTGCGGCAAATAACCACATTGAAATTTTTTGACACAACTACGCAAAACGGCCGACAAGATCGATACGATCTGTCGGCCGCTTGCCTATCAATGGGCGGTGTTGGCGAGTGTTTTGGTGTAGCTGAAGAGATTGGCCGTTCGCCGCAGCGAACAAGAGGCTGGGACTTACAAACGCCAGACACAAAAAACCCCGGTCTTTCGACCAGGGTCTTTGCTATCGGATCAAAGAAAGCCAGTGGCTTTCCTCGTGCTTCAAGGCGTTCAGCGGGCCTTGAGGCAGATATGGCGCAGCGGACGGGACTCGAACCCGCGACCCCCGGCGTGACAGGCCGGTATTCTAACCGACTGAACTACCGCTGCGTATCGCTTGGCTGATTGAGCGTAAACCCTCAACCACCTTTAAACATCTGATCGATCAGCCTTGGCTTCTCAATCTCAAGCCCGACAAATCGAACCTGGAAAATATGGCGCAGCGGACGGGACTCGAACCCGCGACCCCCGGCGTGACAGGCCGGTATTCTAACCGACTGAACTACCGCTGCGCGTCGGTGCAACCTTTAACGTTGCGTCTTGCCCTAAAGCAAAACTCTCAAGAAGTGGTGGGTGATGACGGGATCGAACCGCCGACCCTCTGCTTGTAAGGCAGATGCTCTCCCAGCTGAGCTAATCACCCTTTGCTTCGTTGAGGCCGCGAAATTTACGCAGGTAGCGGACCTAAGTCAATAGCCTGCTTGAAGTTTTTCTGAAAAAGACAAAATCACTTCAAGACAGCTACCCGCCCTACTCGCTGTAAATCATCTTCTTGCTCATGCCACCATCCACCACAAACTCTTGCCCGGTGACGAACCCGGCCTGACGCGACAGCAACCAGGCCACCATCGCCGCCACGTCCTCCACCGTACCCACCCTGCCCGCTGGGTGCTGGGCATGATCGGCATCGGTGAGCGGCTCGGCACGGCGCGCAGCAGGATCACGCGCATCGATCCAGCCAGGGCTGACCGCATTGACCCGTACTTCCGGCCCCAGGCTCATGGCCAAGGCGTGGGTCAGGGCCAGCAAGCCACCTTTACTCGCCGCATAGGCTTCGGTGTCCGGCTCCGATTGACGGGCCCGGGTCGACGCCAGGTTGACGATGGCACCGCCATGGGCGCGCAGGTAGGGCGCACAGTGTTTGGCCAGCAACATCGGCCCGCTGAGGTTCACCGCCAACACGCGATTCCAGTAAGCCAGATCAAGGCTTTCCAGGGTGATATTGCGCGGATCGGCCACCGCCGCATTGCACACCAACGCATCCAGGCGCCCGAACTGCCCAAGCACTTCGGCAACCCCCTGGGCGACTTGCTTCTCGTCGGCCACGTCCATGGTGATGAACCAGGCATTCTCGCCCAGCACCTTGGACACCCTGGAACCGCGCTCGCGGTCCAGGTCGGTCAACACCACCTGCCAGCCTTCGCTGATCAGCCACGCCGCAATACCGAGGCCAATGCCCCGCGCCGCGCCCGTCACCAACGCAACGCGCCCATTACTGGCCGCTGCGGCCTCCATGGACCACTCGATCACAAGGCAGCCAGCCCGCGGGCCAGGTCTGCCTGCAAGTCAGCGACATCTTCAAGGCCTACCGCGATGCGGATCAGGCTGTCACGAATGCCGGCCGCTTCACGCTCCTGCGGCGCCAGGCGCCCGTGGGAGGTGGTGCTCGGGTGAGTAATGGTGGTCTTGCTGTCACCCAGGTTGGCGGTGATGGAGATCAAGCGCGTCGCATCGATAAAGCGCCAGGCACCCTCTTTGCCGCCCTTGACTTCAAAGCTCACCACCGCGCCAAACCCACGCTGCTGGCGCTGGGCCAATGCGTGTTGCGGATGGCTCTTGAGGCCGGCGTAGTGCACCTTCTCGATACCGTCCTGCTGCTCCAGCCACTCGGCCAGCGCCTGGGCGTTGGCGCAATGGGCTTTCATGCGCAGGCTGAGGGTTTCCAGGCCCTTGAGGAAGATCCAGGCGTTGAACGGGCTCAGGGTCGGGCCGGCAGTGCGCAAAAAGCCCACCACTTCCTTCATCTGCTCACTGCGGCCAGCGACCACGCCGCCCATGCAACGGCCCTGGCCGTCGATGAACTTGGTGGCCGAGTGCACCACGATGTCCGCCCCCAGCTTCAGCGGTTGCTGCAAGGCCGGGGTGCAGAAGCAGTTGTCCACTACCAGCATCGCGCCCTTGGCGTGCGCGACTTCGGACAGCGCAGTGATATCCACCAGTTCAGCCAGCGGGTTGGAGGGCGATTCGACGAACAACAGCTTGGTGTTGGCCTTGATTGCTGCGTCCCAGCCGGACAGATCCGCCAGGGGCACGTAATCCACCTCGATACCGAAACGCTTGAAGTACTTTTCGAACAGGCTGATGGTGGAGCCGAATACGCTGCGCGATACCAGCACATGGTCGCCAGCACTGCACAGGCTCATCACCACCGCCAGGATGGCCGCCATGCCAGTGGCGGTCGCCACGGCCTGCTCAGCGCCTTCCAGGGCCGCGATGCGCTCTTCGAACGCACGCACGGTCGGGTTGGTGTAGCGCGAATACACGTTGCCCGGCACTTCGCCGGCAAAACGCGCAGCGGCGTCGGCGGCAGTACGGAAAACATAGCTGGAGGTGAAGAACATCGGGTCACCGTGCTCACCTTCCGGGGTGCGGTGCTGGCCGGCGCGCACAGCCAGGGTATCGAAAGCTACGCCATCGAGGTCGCTGTCCAAGCGACCGGCATCCCATTCCTGACTCATGCTGCGACTCCTTACTCAATTCTTTATTTAAGATACAAAACCGGCCCCTCAGGGCCGGTTGTCACTCAGTTGTTATACAGGTCGATGATCGCACTGACCGCCTGGGTCTTGATCTTCGACGAGTCATTGCGCGCCTGCTCGATCTTGTTCAGGTATGCCTCGTCGACATCTCCGGTGACGTACTTGCCGTCGAACACGGCGCAGTCGAACTGATCGATCTTGATCTTGCCACCGCCGACCGCTTCGATCAGGTCCGGCAGGTCCTGGTAGATCAGCCAGTCAGCGCCGATCAGGTCGGCCACGTCCTGGGTCGAACGATTATGAGCGATCAGCTCATGGGCGCTCGGCATGTCGATACCGTACACGTTCGGGTAACGCACCGCAGGCGCGGCGGAGCAGAAGTAAACATTCTTCGCCCCGGCTTCGCGGGCCATCTGGATGATCTGCTTGCAGGTGGTGCCGCGCACGATGGAGTCATCCACCAGCATCACGTTCTTGCCGCGAAATTCCAGCTCGATGGCGTTGAGCTTCTGGCGTACCGACTTCTTGCGCGCCGCCTGGCCGGGCATGATGAAGGTACGGCCGATGTAGCGGTTCTTGACGAAGCCTTCGCGGAACTTGACGCCCAAATGGTTGGCCAGCTCCAGCGCAGCGGTACGGCTGGTGTCCGGAATCGGGATAACTACGTCGATATCGTGCTCGGGACGCTCGCGAAGGATCTTCTCGGCGAGCTTCTCGCCCATGCGCAGGCGCGCCTTGTACACCGAGACGCCGTCAATGATCGAATCCGGACGCGCCAGGTAGACGTGCTCGAAGATGCACGGGGTGAGTTTCGGCGCGACGGCGCACTGGCGGGTGTGCAACTTGCCGTCTTCAGTGATGTAGACAGCCTCGCCCGGCGCCAGGTCGCGGATCAGGGTGAAGCCCAGCACATCCAGGGACACGCTTTCGGACGCGATCATGTACTCGACGCCTTCGTCGGTGTGACGCTGGCCGAATACGATCGGGCGGATGCCGTGAGGGTCGCGGAAACCGACGATGCCATAACCGGTGACCATGGCCACTACGGCATAACCACCGACGCAACGGTTGTGCACGTCAGTCACGGCGGCGAACACGTCTTCTTCGGTGGGCTGCAGCTTGCCGCGTTGCGCCAGCTCGTGGGCGAACACGTTGAGCAGCACTTCCGAGTCGGAACTGGTGTTGACGTGGCGCAGGTCAGATTCGTAAATCTCCTTGGCCAGCTGTTCGACGTTGGTCAGGTTACCGTTGTGCGCCAGGGTAATGCCGTAAGGCGAGTTGACGTAGAACGGTTGAGCTTCGGCCGAGGTCGAACTACCGGCAGTCGGGTAGCGCACATGGCCAATGCCCATGTGCCCGACGAGGCGCTGCATGTGACGCTGATGGAACACGTCACGCACCAGGCCATTGTCCTTGCGCAGGAATAACCGGCCGTCGTGGCTGGTCACAATACCGGCAGCGTCCTGGCCGCGGTGCTGGAGGACGGTTAGCGCGTCATACAGCGCCTGATTGACGTTCGACTTACCGACGATACCGACGATGCCACACATGCGACGCAACCCCTACTTAATGAATCTTGACTGAACACAGCTTACTGAGGCGTTTGCGCCGGCAAGAGGTGTTCCTTGAACGGAAGATCAGCGGGTACGCTGATTCCGCTGGCCAGCCACTGACTGCTCCACCCCAGGATGAGGTTCTTGGACCAATCTGCAACCAATAGAAATTTTGGCACGAGTACCGACTCCTGCCACCACGAATCCTGCTGTACCGGCCCCAGGCTCAACAGCCCGACCGCCACGACCACCAGCAACGCGCCACGCGCAGCGCCGAAGGCCATGCCGAGAAATCGATCGGTCCCGGAGAGGCCGGTGACACGTATCAATTCGCCAATAAGATAATTGACCATTGCCCCCACCAGCAGCGTGGCGATGAACATGATGGCGCAGCCCGCGATGACGCGAGCCGAAGGTGTCTCGATGTATCCGGCCAGGTAGACCGACAGTGAACCACCGAACATCCAGGCTACGACTCCTGCAATGATCCAGGTCAGCAACGACAGTGCTTCTTTTACGAAGCCGCGGCTCAGACTGATCAAAGCGGAGATGGCGACGATTGCAACGATCGCCCAATCAACCCAGGTAAATGGCACAGTGCAGCCTACGTACGGATAAGGCGGCGCATTTTAGCAGAGCGCCGGGCTATGGGTAAGCTGTGATTGTCAGTGCCTTGCAAATCAATAGATTGGGCAGTGCAAACACTGTTTCAATAGCGCTAAAAACCAATGTGGGAGGGGGCTTGCTCCCGATTGCAGTGTGTCAGTATCAGATGTGCTGACTGACCCACTGCCATCGGGAGCAAGCCCCCTCCCACATTTAGACCGCATTATTACCGGTTGATCAGCCGCGCTCTGGCTGGAACCGCACCACAAAACCATTGAGATTCTGCTGGCGCCCCAACAAGTCCCGCAAGCGGTCAGCCTCGGCACGCTCGATCAGCGGCCCGACAAACACACGATTCTTGCCATCGGCACTGCGGATATAAGCGTTATAGCCCTGGGCGCGCAGCTTTTTCTGCAAGGCGTCGGCACTTTCGCGATTGGCCAGGCTGGCGAGCTGGATCGACCAACTGATCGGCAGGCCATTAGGGTCGATGCGGCTTTGGCCTACGTCCGGTTTACCCGGTGCAGCAGGCTGCGGCGCTACCGGCTTAGGCGCTGGTGCTGGTGCTGGTGCAGCCGGCTTGGCGGCGACTGTCGGTGCCGGCGTCGACTTGACCACTGGGACACTTGGCTGCACTGGCATCGAAGGCGCCTGTTGCGCGGCAACCTCCTCGTCAGTGGGCACAGGTTCTTCCGGCAATGCCTGAGGCTCAGGCACCACCACCGGCTCGACCTGAACCTGGGGCACCACCGGCGCCTGAGGCGCAGCGGGCGCTTCAACCACTACCTGGCGCTGTTCGTCCTGACGGGAAAACAGCATCGGCAGAAAGATCACCGCCAACGCCACCAACACCAAGGCTCCGACCATTCGCTGCTTGTATGCGCTATCCAGTAATGCCATGTGCAGCTTCCTCCGTGGAGCGCCGGGCCAACCACTCGAGCGCCTCGGCGACACAATAAAATGATCCGAACAACAGTATTTCGTCCTCGGCCGTAGCCACCGCACACTGCGCCTCGAGGGCGGCGGTGACGCTTGCATACGACGCCGCCGGCGCACCAAGGTTCTGCAAAGCGATTTGCAACTCAACCGCCGGGCGACTACGCGGTGTATACAGCGGCGCAACAGCCCAAGACTGGACGCTGCCCAGCAACGGCGCAACCACGCCATCGAGATCCTTGTCGGCCAACAAGCCGAACACTGCCAGGCGACGCCCCACCGGTGGCGTGCGCGACAGGCGCTGCGCCAGGTAGTGGGCAGCATGCGGGTTATGACCCACATCCAACAACAGGTTCAAGCGCTTGCCTTCCCAGTCGAAGGCGCGGCGATCCAGACGCCCGACCACTTTCGTCGCCAGCAACGTCGCGGCAATCTGCGCGGCATCCCAAGGCAGGTCCAGGAGCAAATAGGCTTGCAACGCGAGCGCGGCGTTTTCCATCGGCAGGTTCAGCAGCGGCAGATCAAGCAGCTCTACAACCTGGTCACGCGCATCGCGCCCGCGCCATTGCCAATGGGTAGCACCGATTTCAAGATTGAATTCGCGGCCGCGCAGGTAGAACGGGCAATCCAGTTCGCGCACCTTGTCCAGCAAGGGTTGCGGCGGATCCAGGTCACCACACAACGCCGGCCTGCCCTGGCGAAAGATCCCGGCCTTTTCATAGGACACCGACTCACGGGTATCGCCCAGGTAGTCAGCGTGGTCAACACCAATGCTGGTGACCAGCGCCAGGTCGGCATCCACTACGTTGACCGTATCCAGACGCCCGCCGAGACCGACCTCCAGCACCACCACATCCAGTTGCGCACGCTCGAACAGCCAGAACGCCGCCAGGGTGCCCATCTCGAAATAGGTCAGGGAAATATCGCCACGCCCGGCATCCAGGGCAGCGAAGGCTTCGCACAACTGCTCGTCCGTGGCTTCGACACCATTGAGCTGTACCCGCTCGTTGTAGCGCAGCAGGTGCGGCGAGCTGTACACGCCGACGTTCAGGCCCTGGGCCTGCAACAGCGCGGCGACAAAGGCACAGGTGGAGCCCTTGCCGTTGGTGCCGGTCACCGTGATCACACGCGGTGCCGGCTGGCCCAACCCAAGGCGGGCTGCTACCTGTTGCGAGCGCTCCAGGCCCATGTCGATGGCGGACGGATGCAACTGCTCAAGGTAGGCGAGCCATTCGCCCAGGGTACGTTGGGTCATAGGTTTGCAGGCACCGGTGGCACGACGATCGGCTCGACTTTAGGTGCGATGTACACAGGCGTCGGCAGGCCCATCATTTGCGCCAGCAGGTTGCCCAGCCGTGGGCGCAGTTCGCCACGCGGAATAATCAGGTCGATCGCGCCGTGCTCCAGCAGGAACTCGCTGCGCTGGAAGCCTTCCGGCAGTTTTTCCCGTACGGTTTGCTCGATCACTCGCGGGCCGGCAAAACCGATCAGTGCCTTGGGTTCGCCGACGATCACGTCGCCCAACATCGCCAGGCTGGCGGAAACGCCGCCGTAGACCGGGTCGGTCAGCACGGAGATGAACGGGATACCTTCTTCGCGCAGACGCGCCAGTACTGCCGAGGTCTTGGCCATTTGCATCAGCGAGATCAGGGCTTCCTGCATACGCGCACCACCGGAGGCGGCGAAGCAGATCATCGGGCAGCGGTTTTCCAGGGCGTAGTTGGCGGCGCGCACAAAACGCTCGCCGACGATGGCCCCCATGGAGCCACCCATGAAGGAGAATTCAAAGGCCGAGACCACCACCGGCATGCCCAGCAGCTTGCCACTGACCGAGATCAGCGCGTCTTTCTCGCCGGTCTGCTTCTGCGCAGCGGTCAGGCGGTCCTTGTACTTCTTGCCATCGCGGAACTTGAGACGGTCGACCGGCTCCAGGTCAGCGCCCAACTCGTTACGGCCGTCGGCATCAAGGAAGATGTCGATGCGCGCGCGCGCGCCGATACGCATGTGGTGGTTGCACTTGGGGCAAACGTCCAGGGTCTTTTCCAGCTCCGGGCGGTACAGCACCGCGTCGCAGGATGGGCACTTGTGCCACAGACCTTCAGGAACCGAGCTTTTCTTCACCTCGGAACGCATGATCGAAGGGATCAGTTTGTCTACTAACCAGTTGCTCATGCTTTCTTTCTCCAGTACCGGTGGCTTGAACACAGCCCCGCGTATGCCCTTGAGCTAAATTCATATGTGGCGATGATGCCTGCGGGACGGGGTCAGACGTTCGACCTGCCATTTCCTGCCTGCATCCTCAGCCTTCCAGACAACCTGCCAGCGCAGGGTTGCCACTTCATTTCCGGGCCACCCACAGGCGGCGCCGGGCTGTTTTACACAGTGGTAGTTATGGACGGCGGCAGACTGCCAGCCGTCACATCCCGCCCCTGCTGTTGCGCACGGCCTGCATGAATGCGCGAATCTTGCTGTGATCCTTGATGCCCTTGCCCTGCTCCACCCCACCGCTGACATCCACGGCATACGGCCGCACCTGCTCGATGGCCGCCCCGACATTGGCGGGGTTGAGCCCACCGGCCAGGATGATCGGCTTGCTCAGGCCCTCGGGAATCAGCGACCAATCGAACGCTTCGCCCGTGCCGCCCGGCACGCCTTCGACATAAGTGTCCAGCAGGATCCCGCGAGCGCCGGTATAGGCGGCACACGCAGCGGCGATATCGTCCCCCGCCTTGACCCGCAGCGCCTTGATGTAGGGGCGCTGATAGCTTTCACACTCATCAGGCGTTTCATCGCCGTGGAACTGCAGCATGTCCAGCGGCACAGCATCCAGGGTTTCGTTAAGCTCGCAGCGGCTGGCGTTGACGAACAAGCCCACGGTGGTGACGAACGGCGGCAAAGCGGCGATGATCGCCCGTGCCTGTAGCACATTCACCGCCCGCGGGCTCTTGGCATAAAACACCAGACCGATGGCATCAGCCCCGGCCTCGACTGCCGCCAGCGCGTCTTCTATGCGGGTAATCCCACAAATCTTGCTGCGAACGGCTGACATGTCGTAGGAACCTCAGGGTAGGACCGAGAAAGTCCCGGATGGTAACAAAAGCTTTTCCGGGCGTCAGCCGCCAAGTTCGCTGAAACCTGTGAGGAAGTGTGGCCCGATAAAGCGCTCCGGCAATTGGAACTCGTCGCGGTACTCCACATCCACCAAATACAGGCCAAACGGATGCGCCGTGACACCGCCAGTACGGCGAATCCGGCTTTCCAGCACTTCCTTGGCCCACTCCACCGGGCGCTCGCCAGTGCCGATGGTCATCAGCACGCCAGCAATGTTGCGCACCATGTGATGCAGGAACGCCCCGGCGCGTATATCCAGCACGATCATCTTGCCGTGCCGGGTGACCCGCAGGTGGTGGACTTCCTTGATCGGCGACTTGGCCTGGCACTGGCCGGCACGGAAGGCACTGAAGTCATGCACGCCCACCAAATGCTGCGCGGCCTCGGCCATGCGCTCGGCATCCAGCGGGCGGTGGTTCCAGGTGATTTCTTGATTGAGGTGCGCCGGGCGGATCTGATCGTTGTAGATCACGTAGCGGTAACGTCGGGCGATGGCCTTGAAGCGCGCATGAAAATGCGCCGGCATGACCTTGGCCCAGCTCACACTGACGTCATGGGGCAAATTGATGTTAGCGCCCATCACCCATGCTTTCATCGAACGCTCGGCCTGGGTATCGAAGTGCACCACCTGGCCACAGGCGTGGACACCCGCGTCAGTACGCCCGGCGCACATCAGCGACACCGGCGAGTCAGCGACTTTGGACAGGGCGTTTTCCAGGGTTTCCTGCACCGTCAGCACGCCGGAGGCCTGGCGCTGCCAACCGCGATAGCGCGAGCCTTTGTATTCCACGCCCAGGGCGATACGGTAAAAGCCTGCGGCCGCCATTTCGGCGGCCGCGTTATCTATATTTGCCAAGAACTGAGAGCCTGATGAGTTGCGCAAAGGCGGGCATTATAAGGGGTCGGGATGCATGCGGGGGCTTTTAATGTGGGGCTTGCCGTGGCGAGCCCCACATTCAATCTTCGGCGACCGTTAGATTTTGCCGAGCATTTCCTTGGCTTCGCTGCGCTGACCTTCATCACCTTCGGTCAGCACCTCAGAAAGGATATCCTTGGCGCCGTCCGCATCACCCATGTCGATATAAGCCTGGGCCAGGTCCAGCTTGGTGGCGACCTCATTGGTGCCCGAGAGGAAATCGAATTCCGGCTCATCACCACCCAACGCGGCATCTTCAGCGGTGAAGGAAGGTTCGATCGGCGGATGCTCAAGGCTCTGGGACAAGCGGTCCAGCTCGGCATTGACGTCGTCCAGTTCCGAGGCAAAGGCATCGGGCTTGGCTGTCGGGGCACTCGGCTCATCAGCCAGGGACAGATCAAAGTCTTCGGGCAGTTCGAATTCATCCAGTGCGGCAGGCGTCAGGGTAGGCGGCTCGACCGGCGGCACATCCTTCATCTGCCCTTCGAGACCTGAAAGGAAGTCGTTATCGGACTGCGACGCTGGCGGCTCCAGTTGCAGATCCAGATCAAAGTCCGACAGGTCCTGCGCATCGGCCTTGGCCTCAGTCTGTTGCTTCAACAGCGCTTCAAAGGTTTGCTGGTCTTGGGCGATCTCGGCCGGTGAAGCGGCTTCCAGGTCGTCCAGGCTCAGATCAAAATCAGTGTCGAACGCTTCCGCATCTGCCTGCGGCGTCGAAGCCGGCTTATCGTCGAGCAGGTCCTTGACGTACTGCGCATCCAGGGCCGCCGCGGCCACTGCAGCACTGACACCCGCCGCCAACACAGCCATGGCCGGGAAGCGCGCCTTGAGCTGCTCGACCTGGGCATGGTTCTCACCGTTGGCCACCAGTTGACGCTCCTGAGTGACGAAGCCGTCCTTGTCGCTTTGCAAACCGTAGACTTCCATCAGCTTCAAGCGCAGGTCGCTGCGCTTGGGTTCGTGCTTGATGGCTTGCTCGAGCACATCAGCCGCTTGGTTCAGGTGGCCACGGTCGATATGGGACTGGGCTTGGGCCAACGCATCGCTGGAATTCTCCTGGGCTACGGCGACAGCCAGCGGCGCGAGCACGGAGGCGACAGTTGGCGCGACGACAGGATCAACTACTGGGGCAGGCGCTGCAGCGGGCGCCAGCTTGACGCTCGGCGGCGGCACTTCAAGGCCCTCGAAGCTGTCAGGCGGCAGGTCCTGGTCAATATTCGAAACGAACTCGGGCTCTTCAGCCAACGCCCGCGCCATACGCAGGTGTTTTTCTTCTTCGCGGCGGGCATTGCGATGACGCGCCCACAGCAGCAGAAGCAACAGCACCACCAGGATGGCTGCACCGCCAATGATGCCGAGGACAATCGGGTTGGTCAGCAAGTCATTGAACTTGCCTTCGGTGCTGGCAGGCGCCGCAGCGGGCTTGACCGGCTCAGGAGCAGGTGCCGCAACGGGAGCCACAGCCGTGGCGGGCGCCGCCTCGGGCTCACCCGCCAATTGCGCGGGCATCGCGGCTGTTGCCGGCTCACCTTTGTCCGCCTGCAATCGGGCCAGTTGATCATTCTTCAGTTGAATCAGCTTTTGCAGCTTGTCCAACTGGCTCTGCAAGTCGGCGGCACGGCTTTTCAGTTCTTCGTTATCACGGCGTGCAGTGTCCAGCTCTTCCTGGGTCATCGCCAGTTTGTCGCTCAGGGCGCGGCTGTCACCGGCCTTACCCTTCACACCTTGCTTGGCGGACTCAGCCGAGACCAGGCTCAAGTTATCCTTGGCATTGGTGCTCGAAGGCGCTTTACCGGCCTGAGTGCGCCTGGTGGCATCCAACTGCGCCTTGCCAGCCACTTGACTCTGAGGGCTACGGCGGCCCTGGCGCCAGGCGGTGTTCTGCGCGCTCACTTCGGCAATCGCTTGCGGTTGCGCCAACGCAGTACTTTGCGTGACATCCGGCAGACGCAGAACCTGGCCGGTTTTCAGGCGATTGATATTGCCATCGACAAAGGCATCAGGGTTAAGCGCCTGGATGGCGAGCATCGCCTGCTGAATCGAGGCCCCATTGCGATTCTTCGCGGCAATTTCCCACAAGGTATCGCGGGAAGTAGTGGTGTGCTGGGCTGGCTTGCTGACAGCAGGCGCGGTGCTGGCCGGCGCATTCGCCGTTGGCGCCGGCTGGTCGAACTTGGCCGGGTCGAGCAGCACGCTGTAGTCACGCATCAACCGGCCATTGGGCCATTGCACCTGCAACAGGAAACGCACATAGGAATCGGGCAGCGGCTTGCTGGAAGTCACCCGCACCACGCTACGGCCTTCGGGGTTGATCACCGGGGTAAACGTCAGGTCATCAAGAAACGCCTGGCGGTCGACACCCGCATCCACAAACGCCTGGCTCGAAGCCAGGCTCGGTGTGATCTCGGACGCCGTGAGGCCGCCCACGTCGCGCAATTCGATTTCCACCGACAGCGGCTGGTTCAACTTCGACTTGAGGGTCATCTCCCCAAGTTGCAGCGCCTGCGCCATACCGGAGGACAGCGCCGAGGCGGCCGCTATTGCTAACACCAGTTTGCGAACTTGAACCATAGCCTCATCCTTTGTTTGAACACTCCCCGACCAGCGAGAAGGGTGGTAACCGCTGCCATTAGGCATGGCGAGCCGATAGGTTACCGACGCGCTTGTGCTCCGCTTTGGGCCAAGCATAGCGCCTGGCTAGAATCAATCTACAAATTGCCGCCAAGTATCTTTTACACAAGGCCTTTTATCAACAACTGCGCCAGCTCCACAGCGTTCAGGGCCGAGCCCTTGCGTACGTTATCTGACGTCAGCCACAGATTTAGTTCCGCCGGGTCGTCGACACCTGCGCGAACTCGTCCTACGTAAACGACGTCCTGGCCCACGGCATCGCCTACAGCTGTTGGGTAATCGCCCTCCTCGACCAACTCGATACCCGGCGCCGCGTCGAGTGCGCGATTGACCGCCGCCAGATCGACCGGCGCAGCCAACTGCAACGACACAGTCAGGCTATCGCCAAAAAACACCGGGGCTTGAACGCAGGTTGCAGAAATCTTTAGCAAAGGAGTTTCCAGTACCGCACGCAACTCGTGTACGAGACGCTTCTCCAGGTCTGTATGACCTTGGGCGTCTGGGGTGCCGACTTGTGCCAGCAGGTTGAAAGCCATTTGCCGATCGAAGAACTTTGGCTCCAGCGGGCGCACGTTCAACAACTCGGCGGTCTGCCGAGCCAACTCGCTGACGGCCTCGCGCCCCTGAGCGGAGACGGCCAGGTTGGCAGTGACGTTGATGCGCTGGATGTCCAATAGACCACGTAATGGCGCCAGCACCACTGCAAGATAGGTAGCGCAAGGGCTTGGGCTGCCGAGCTGGAACGGCTTTTTCAAACCGTCCAACACCTGGGCGTTGGCCTGAGGTACCACTTGGGGCGCCTGCTCAGCCGGCAATGCGCCCGACAAGTCGATCACCGAACAGCCGGCGGCGGTGGCACGCGGGGCAAAACTGCGGGTTACCGCCGGGCCTGCCGCGAAGAAGGCCAACTGCGCCTTGCTGAAATCGAACTCGTCGACCTCTTTTACCCGCACGTTCTTGCCACGAAACGGCACCGAAGCCCCCGCAGAATTGCTCCCCGCCAGCAGGTACAGGGTGCCCACCGGGAAATCCAGTTCTTCGAGGATCTGCACCAGGGTTTCACCAACGGTGCCGGTAGCGCCGATCACGGCGATTTCAAAGGTCTGGGTCATGGGGGCTGCCTCGGGCATTGCGGGGGGAGCGGCACTTTACCGGGTGGTTGGGGGTGAGGCAATTAACCCAAGCTTGCTGGTGTGGCTGATGACGCCTTCGCGAGCAAGCCCGCTCCCACATTTGATTGCATTTCAACTGAAGAAATTCGGTCGAATGTGGGAGCGGGCTTGCTCGCGAAGAGGCCCGACAGAACAATAAAAAACCCCGCGCCTGTCACCAGAGCACGGGGTTCTTCAATGCAAGGAAGCGATCAACGCTCCAGCAAAATCCGCAGCATGCGACGCAGCGGTTCAGCCGCGCCCCACAGCAGTTGGTCGCCAACAGTAAACGCGCCGAGGAACTGGCTGCCCATGTTCAGCTTGCGCAGGCGGCCCACCGGTACATTCAGGGTGCCGGTGACCTTGGTCGGGCTCAGCTCCTGCATGCTGATATCACGGTTGTTCGGCACCAGCTTGACCCAAGGGTTGTGCTGGCTGATCAGCCCTTCGATATCGGCAATCGGCACGTCTTTGTTCAGCTTGATGGTCAGCGCCTGGCTGTGGCAACGCATGGCGCCGATGCGCACGCAAATGCCGTCCACCGGGATCGGGTTCTTGAAGCGACCGAGGATCTTGTTGGTTTCGGCCTGGGCCTTCCACTCTTCGCGGCTCTGGCCGTTGGGCAGTTCCTTGTCGATCCACGGGATCAGGCTGCCGGCCAATGGCACGCCGAAGTTCTCGGTTGGGTAGGCGTCGCTGCGCATGGCTTCGGCCACACGGCGGTCGATGTCGAGGATCGCGCTGGCCGGGTCGGCCAGTTGGTCAGCGACAGCGGCGTGGGTCGCGCCCATCTGCTTGATCAGTTCGCGCATGTTCTGCGCGCCGGCGCCGGACGCCGCCTGATAGGTCATGGCGCTCATCCACTCGACCAGGCCGGCTTCGAACAAGCCACCCAGGCCCATCAGCATCAAGCTGACAGTACAGTTGCCGCCCACGTAGTTCTTGGTGCCGGCGTCCAGTTGCTGGTCGATGACCTTGCGGTTGACCGGGTCGAGGATGATCACCGCGTCGTCCTGCATGCGCAGGCTCGAGGCGGCGTCGATCCAGTAACCCTGCCAGCCGGCTTCACGCAGCTTGGGGAAGACTTCGCTGGTGTAGTCGCCACCCTGGCAGGTCAGGATCACGTCGAGGGTCTTCAACTCTTCAATGCTGTAGGCGTCCTTGAGCGGGGCGATATCCTTGCCCACGGACGGCCCTTGGCCACCTACGTTCGAAGTGGTGAAAAACACCGGCTCAATAAGATCGAAATCCTGCTCTTCCAGCATCCGCTGCATGAGCACGGAACCGACCATACCGCGCCAACCGATCAGACCTACACGTTTCATCGCAACTACACCTTGTTAAAAAGTGGGCCGCCTTGCAGCAACAACTGCAAGCGGGCCCGAGAGATTACAGATTCCGCAGCGCGGCGACTACTGCGTCGCCCATTTCTTGCGTACCGACCTTGGTGCAACCCTGGGACCAGATGTCGCCGGTACGCAGGCCCTGGTCCAGCACCAGGCTCACAGCCCTCTCGATCGCATCCGCTGCATCAGCCAGGTTGAAGCTGTAGCGCAGCATCATCGACACCGACAGGATGGTCGCCAATGGGTTGGCAATGCCTTGGCCGGCGATGTCCGGCGCCGACCCGTGGCACGGCTCGTACATGCCCTTGTTGTTGGTGTCCAGGGACGCCGAAGGCAGCATGCCGATGGAACCGGTGAGCATCGAAGCCTGGTCGGACAAGATGTCACCGAACAGGTTGTCGGTAACGATCACGTCGAACTGCTTGGGCGCCCGCACCAGTTGCATGGCAGCGTTGTCGACGTACATGTGGCTCAGCTCGACGTCCGGGTAGTCCTTGGCGACTTCTTCGACGATTTCACGCCACAGTTGGCTGGACGCCAGAACGTTGGCTTTATCCACCGAGCAGACCTTCTTGCCGCGCACGCGGGCCATGTCGAAACCGACCCGGGCGATACGGCGGATTTCACTTTCGCTGTACGGCAGGGTGTCGTAGGCCTGGCGCTCGCCATTTTCCAGTTCGCGCACGCCACGTGGCGAACCGAAATAGATACCGCCGGTCAGCTCACGCACGATCAGGATATCCAGGCCCGCCACCACTTCGGGCTTGAGGCTCGAGGCATCGGCCAGTTGCGGATAGAGGATCGCCGGGCGCAGGTTGCCAAACAGGCCCAGTTGCGCGCGGATTTTCAGCAGGCCGCGCTCAGGGCGAATGTCACGCTCGATCTTGTCCCATTTCGGGCCGCCCACGGCGCCGAGCAACACGGCGTCGGCCGCACGGGCACGGTCCAGGGTTTCGTCGGCCAGCGGCACGCCGTGCTTGTCGATGGCCGCGCCGCCGATCACGTCGTGGCTCAGCTCAAAACCCAGGCTGTACTTGCTGTTGGCCAATTCCAGCACCTTGACCGCTTCGGCCATGATTTCCGGACCGATGCCGTCGCCAGGGAGAATCAGAATCTGCTTGCTCATGCGTTCCTCATTTCATCAAGCGACCCGCCCGTGGGCAGGTCGGGAAAAATCAATCAGCGTTCGGCGAAGACCACCAGCACGTCGGTGCTGAAAGTGCCGTCGGCCTCAACTTCGTAGTAATCGCGCACTTCCTGACCCATCGCCTTCTGCAGCTCAAGGATTGCCGCGCGTAATACTTCAGGCGTGCGCATGCGCTCGACCCACGAGGTGTACTCCAGGCGCAGGCGCTGACGCAGGCTATTGCGCACATGCAGACCGGACTCGCTGAGCTGCTGCATCCACTCGGCGGCGCAGTAATCACGCACGTGGCTGGTGTCGCGCAGCACTTCGACGGTTTGCAGGTAAGTGTCCAACAGCGGGCTGCCCGGTGACAAGACATCCACAAAGGCCGCCACGCCGCCCGGTTTGAGTACCCGGCGCACTTCACGCAAGGCCAGGCCGAGGTCGCTCCAGTGGTGGGCCGAATAGCGGCTGAACACGAATTCGAACTCGCCGTCGGCAAATGGCAGGCGTTCGGCGGCGCCGTGCACGGTGCGGATATTGTCCAGGCCGCGATCAACCGCAGCCGCTGCAACCACATCGAGCATCTGCTGGGACAGGTCGTAGGCCACCACTGCGTTAACCAAAGGCGCCATGTGGAAGCTCACATGACCGGCGCCGCAGCCCAGGTCCAGCAGGCGCGCAGCGCCGGCCCCGGCCAGTTCGGCCTGCAGCAGCGCGAATTCGGTGCCTTGGGCGTGCACGGCACTGCTCAGGTAGGCCGAGGCTTGCTCGCCGAATTGTTTTTGCACGACTTGGGTGTGGGCGGTGTTGGTCATGGGAGTTTCCTTAACGAACTCTTGTGGTGTTTGCTCTGGCCCTATCGGGAGCAAGCCCCCTCCCACATTTGATCGCATTTCAACTGAAGGAACTGGGTCAAATGTGGGAGGGGGCTTGCTCCCGATGACGGCGGACCTGCCTACATCAATCTACGCATCGCGAAACAACCAGGGCTGGCTCGCCCGGTGCTTGGCTTCAAACGCCGCAATCGCATCGCCGTCCTGCAAGGTCAGGCCGATATCGTCCAGGCCGTTGATCAGGCAGTGCTTACGAAACGCATCCACTTCAAAGTGATACACCTTGCCGTCCGGACGGGTCACGGTCTGCGCGGCCAGGTCCACCGTCAACTGGTAGCCCACATTGACTTCCACTTGCTGGAACAACTCATCCACTTCGGCATCGCTCAAGATGATCGGCAACAAGCCGTTCTTGAAGCTGTTGTTGAAGAAGATGTCGGCATAGCTCGGCGCAATGATGCTGCGAAAGCCATATTCTTCCAGGGCCCACGGCGCGTGCTCACGGCTGGAGCCACAACCGAAGTTTTCCCGGGCCAGCAGCACGCTGGCGCCCTGGTAACGCTCGGCATTGAGCACAAAGTCCTTGTTCAATGGGCGCTTGGAGTTGTCCTGATAGGCATAGCCCACGTCCAGGTAACGCCACTCGTCGAACAGGTTAGGGCCGAAACCGGTGCGCTTGATCGACTTCAAGAACTGCTTGGGGATGATCTGGTCGGTGTCCACGTTGGCACGGTCCAACGGCGCGACAAGACCTGTGTGTTGGGTAAAAGCTCTCATCGGGTTTTCCTCAGATCAATTCGCGAACGTCGATGAAACGACCGTTGACGGCCGCCGCAGCAGCCATGGCCGGGCTCACCAGGTGGGTACGGCCACCGGCGCCCTGACGCCCTTCGAAGTTACGGTTGGAGGTCGAGGCGCAATGCTCGCCCGACTCCAGGCGGTCCGGGTTCATCGCCAGGCACATCGAGCAGCCCGGCTCGCGCCATTCAAAGCCGGCCTCGAGGAAGATCTTGTCCAGGCCCTCGGCTTCAGCCTGGGCTTTGACCAGACCGGAACCTGGCACCACGATGGCTTGCTTGATGGTCGAGGCGACTTTGCGGCCCTTGGCGATCACCGCCGCGGCGCGCAGGTCTTCGATCCGCGAGTTGGTGCAGGAACCGATAAACACGCGATCCAACTGGATGTCGGTAATCGCCTGGTTGGCTTTCAAGCCCATGTACTTCAAGGCGCGTTCGATGGAGCCGCGCTTGACCAGATCGGCTTCCTGAGCCGGGTCCGGCACGTTTTGATCAACGGCCAGGACCATTTCCGGCGAGGTGCCCCAACTGACTTGCGGCTTGATCTGCGCGGCGTCGAGCTCGACCACGGTGTCGAACACGGCATCGGCGTCGGACACCAAGTCTTTCCAGGCTTCGACGGCGGCGTTCCAATCCGCGCCTTGCGGGGCGAACGGGCGGCCTTTGACGTATTCGACGGTTTTCTCGTCCGCCGCCACCATGCCCACACGGGCACCGGCTTCAATGGACATGTTGCAGATAGTCATACGGCCTTCGATGGACAGGTCGCGAATCGCGCTGCCGGCAAACTCGATGGCATGGCCGTTACCGCCGGCGGTGCCGATCTTGCCGATCACGGCGAGCACGATGTCCTTGGCCGTCACGCCGAAGGGCAACTTGCCTTCGACTTTAACCAACATGTTCTTCATTTTTTTGGCCACCAGGCACTGGGTGGCGAACACATGCTCCACCTCGGAGGTGCCAATGCCATGGGCCAGGGCGCCGAACGCACCGTGGGTGGAGGTGTGGGAGTCGCCGCAGACCACGGTCATGCCCGGCAAGGTTGCGCCCTGCTCCGGGCCGATCACGTGCACGATGCCTTGACGCACGTCATTCATCTTGAATTCGGTGATGCCATATTCGTCGCAGTAGTCGTCGAGAGTCTGCACCTGAAGGCGCGAGACCTGGTCGGCAATGGCTTCGATACCGCCCTTGCGCTCAGGGGTGGTCGGCACGTTGTGGTCCGGGGTGGCGATGATGGAGTCGACACGCCAGGGCTTGCGCCCGGCCAGTCGCAGGCCTTCGAACGCTTGGGGCGAGGTCACTTCATGGATGATGTGACGGTCGATATAGATCAGCGACGATCCATCATCGCGACGTTTCACTTCATGGGAATCCCAAAGCTTGTCGTAAAGCGTTTTGCCGGCCATCAGTCGGTCCTCATCAGCGGTGCTTCTATACGCCGGGCTTTTCAATAACCCTTTGGCTTGTGAGGCTGATGGTATGGCGCTACATTAAATAACTCAAATTCATATTTTTTATGCTTTGGATTACCAACTGGAATACCACCATGGATCTGGCCAACCTCAATGCCTTTATTGCCATCGCCGAGACCGGTAGCTTCTCCGGCGCCGGTGACCGTCTGCACCTGACCCAACCGGCCATCAGCAAACGCATCGCTGGCCTGGAGCAACAATTGAAGGTGCGGCTATTCGATCGCCTGGGTCGTGAAGTCGGCTTGACCGAAGCCGGGCGGGCTTTGCTGCCACGCGCTTATCAAATTCTCAACGTGCTGGACGACACCCGTCGCGCCCTGACCAACCTTACCGGCGAAGTCAGCGGGCGCCTCACCCTGGCCACTAGCCACCACATCGGCCTGCACCGCCTGCCACCGATCCTGCGCACCTTCACCCGGCAATACCCGAACGTGGCGCTGGATATTCAGTTTCTCGATTCGGAAGTGGCCTACGAAGAAATCCTCCACGGCCGCGCCGAAGTGGCGGTGATCACCCTGGCGCCCGAGCCCCACCACCTGATGCGCGCCACACCCGTGTGGGATGACCTGCTGGACTTTGTGGTCGCACCGGAACACAGCCTGACCAGCAACGGCGTCATCAGTCTGGCCGATATCGCCAGGCACCCGGCGGTGTTTCCAGGCGGCAACACCTTTACCCACCATATCGTCAGCCGCCTGTTCGAGGCCCAGGGCCTGACGCCCAATATCGCGATGAGCACTAACTACCTGGAAACCATCAAGATGATGGTCTCCATCGGCCTGGCCTGGAGCGTGCTGCCGCGCACCATGCTCGATGATCAAGTGGCAAGTATCGCTTTGCCGGGCATACAGCTCAGTCGCCAGCTAGGCTATATCGTGCACACCGAAAGGACGCTGTCGAACGCTGCGCGGGCTTTCATGAGCCTATTGGATGCACAGGTCGATCTGCCAGGGTTACCGGCATGACGCCGTGCGGCCTCGGGCTATAAGTAAACCGCGCTGTTTTCCCATCGAGCCAAGGCCCTTTGATAATGCGCAATCCTGTCGACTCAGTACCTCCCCTGCCCCGCATTTACGCCCTGGACCCTCAAGCGGCGGAGCAAAGTTGGGACAGCGCCCCGCAACTGCTGGCGGCACTCAATGCCGCCCGGCTGGGCGCCTGGTGCTGGGAAATCGACACTGGAAGAATCAGTTGGTCACGGGGCACCCAGGCATTATTTGGCTTTGACCCGCGCCAACCATTGCCCAAGGACCTCGATTACCTCGACCTGCTGGCACCCCAAGACAGCGCGCGCGTGGTGCGCGGTTTCCACGCGGTACTTGCCGGCGAGCCATTCGAACGCGCCATGCACCACCGCATCCAGTGGCCCGATGGCAGCCTGCACTGGCTGGAAATCAGTGGCAGCCTGGCGCCAGACAAGACTGGGCGTCGTCGCATGATTGGGGTGATCCGCGAGATCACCCACCAGCGCGAGCGCGAACACGCCCTGAGCCACTCGGAAAAGCGCTTCGCCACCTTGTTCCATTTATGCCCGAACATGGTGCTGCTGACGCGCCAAGCCGACGGTTTGATCAGCGAAGCCAACCAGTACTTCGAAATGCTGTTCGGCTGGCCGGTGGCCGACGCCATTGGCCGCACCACCCTGGAGCTAGGTTTGTGGCGCCACCCGGAACAACGCGCACTGCTGGTCAAGGCCACCCAGCGCAAGGGCGAACCCATCACCATGGAGGTGCAGTTCTGCGCCAGCAACGGCCAGATCCACGATGGCACGCTCAGCGCCCAGAAGGTTGAACTGGACGGCGAGGCTTACCTGGTCAGCACGTTCCTCGACACCACCGAACGCAAAAACGCCGAGCAAGCGCTCAAGGACAGCCAGGAACGCCTGGACCTGGCCCTGGACTCGGCACAACTGGGCACCTGGGATTGGCACATTCCCAGCGGCATGCTCTACGGCTCGGCGCGTGCCGCCCAGTTGCACGGGCTGGAACCCATGCCGTTCCATGAATCCTTCGATGCGTTTTTTGACGGTATGTCCGATGAGGATCGCGAGGGCATGCGCAACGCCTACCGCAGCTTGCGCGAAGGCCCGGACGGCAATTACCAGTTGACCTATCGCGTGCAGATGGAGGATGGCAGCCCACGCTACCTGGAAAGCCGTGCACGCCTGTATCGCGACGAATCAGGCAAGCCCTTGCGCATGGCCGGGACCTTGCTGGATATCACCGACCAGGTGGAACGCGAGCAGCGGCTCACCGCCTCCGAGGAAAAGTTCGCCAGCCTGTTCCAGGCCAGCCCCGACCCGATCTGCGTCACTTGCCTGGATAGCGGCGCCTTTATGGAGATCAACCCGGCGTTTACCCAGACCTTTGGCTTTACCGCCGCCGAGGTGATAGACAAAAGCGCCGAACAGATCGGCCTGTGGGACGAGCCCAGCAAACGCCTGCAACGCATCGAGCAAGTGATTCGCGAGCAGGCCCTGAACAACGTGGCCATCGTGGTGCATCACAAGGACGGCCAAAGCCTTACCTGTGTGATCTCCAGCCGCTTGATCAAGGTCAGTGACCAGCCATGCATCGTTACCACGCTACGCGATATCACCCAGCAGCAACGCTCGGAGGCTGCACTCAAGGCCAGTGAAGAGAAGTTCGCGAAGGCGTTCCACTCCAGCCCGGACGCGATTTCCATCACCGAGCGCGACACCGGCCGTTATGTGGAGGTCAATGACGGTTTTTGCCGCCTGACCGGCTACCGTACCGAAGAGGCCATCGGCCTGACCCTGTACCAGATCGGCATCTGGGCCGATGAAAACCAGCGTGCCGCGCTGTTGGCCGAGCTGCAGATCAAGGGGCGTATCCATCATCTGGAAATGCTCTGGCATAACAAACGTGGCGAGGTGTTGGCGGTGGAGGTCTCGGTCGAGCCGATCACCTTGAATGAAACCCCATGCCTGCTGCTGACCGCCCGGGACGTCAGCCTGTTGAAAAACGCCCAGGCACAGATCCGTCACCTGGCCTATCACGACCCGCTCACCAACCTGCCCAACCGTGCACTGCTGATGGACCGCCTGAGCCAGCAGATCGCTTTGCTCAAGCGCCACAACCTGCGTGGCGCCCTGCTGTTTCTCGACCTCGACCACTTCAAGCACATCAACGACTCCCTCGGCCACCCGGTGGGCGACACCGTGCTGAAAATCGTCACCGCACGCCTGGAAGCCAGCGTACGCATGGAGGATACCGTGGCACGCCTGGGCGGCGATGAGTTTGTGGTGCTGCTCAGCGGCCTGGAGGGTACGCGCCAGGACGTCAGCGGCCAGGTGCAAAAACTGGCCGATGCCCTGCGTGAACTGCTCTCGGAGCCGATGTTCCTCGACGGCCATCGGCTGCAGGTCACGCCCAGCATCGGCGTGGCGCTGATTCCCGACCATGGCACTACACCCGCCGACTTGCTCAAACGCGCCGATATCGCCCTGTACCGCGCCAAGGATTCAGGGCGCAATACCACGCAGATGTTCCACAACAGCATGCAAAAAACCGCCAGCGAGCGCCTGCGCATGGAAACCGATTTGCGCCTGGCGCTGTCACGCGGCGAATTCAGCGTGCATTACCAACCTCAGGTCGATGCGCGGGGCAACAAGATTGTCGGTGCCGAGGCCTTGGTGCGCTGGCAACATCCACAACTGGGCGCGCAGTCGCCGGCAGAATTCATCAAGGTGCTGGAAGACAGCGGCCTGATCCTGGAAGTCGGCACCTGGATTCTCGATGAAGCCTGTAGCGCCTTTGCCCAGTTGATTGCCGACGGCCTGGTGGACCCGCTCAATTTCAGCCTGTGTGTGAATATCAGCCCCCGGCAGTTTCGCCAGAACGATTTTGTGGAGCGGGTTGAACACAGCCTCAGGCAGCACCAACTGCCGTTCAGCCTGCTCAAACTGGAAATCACTGAAGGGATTGTGATCCAGAACCTGGACGACACCGTGGTGAAGATGCGTCGCCTGAAAAAACTCGGCGTGAGTTTCGCGATGGACGATTTCGGCACCGGCTACTCATCCCTGACCTACCTCAAGCGTCTGCCGGTGGATGCACTGAAAATCGACCAATCGTTCGTGCGTGATGCAACCCACGACCCGAATGATGCGGAAATCATCCGCGCCATAGTGGCCATGGCACGCAGCCTGAACCTGGAAGTGATTGCCGAGGGCGTGGAAACCCCAGAACAACTGGCGTTCCTGCAAAAGCTGGGTTGCCATTTATTCCAGGGTTATTTGCACAGCCGGCCGTTGCCGATCGAAGGGTTCAGGCGGTTGCTGGAATAACGATCACATCAGCGCTACGGCGTGGCCTTTAGTGGGCGCCTTGCCCTGGCGCCCCCATAACTCTTCGCGGCCGTTAATGACCGCCACCGAATGCCCGGTCCGGTTGCACATACCCAGTTGCCCGTTGGCGAGGTCGCGTACATTCACCCTCTTCATGTGGCTCTTCAATCCCAGCCGCAGGAACCCCTCCCCCGGCCCGGTCTCGTCCTCTCCATTGTTCAAGCTGCGGATCGCGGCCTGGAAGCTTCGACCCGCCGTACGATCGTTGTTTTCCATCTGCGCACGCTTGGCACTGACCGCGAACAGGAATTGAGCATCCTTGAGCATCCCTTTATCCGCCCCGACAAACCGCGCACCCCGTGCCCCTTCGACGAGTTCACGGTCGGTCAGGGTGAGCTTGAAGTCATCACGCATCACCACTTGGTAGCCGTCATTGGTTCTGGTCACTTCCTTGAAAACATCCGTGGGGCTTTGGCCAAATCGATACATCGCCGCCTTGATGGCCGATACCGTCACACAGTTGCCATCGGGGCCCTGGCGAAACCCGCTCCAGATGTTGTCTGGCTTCGCGCCATTTCGCTTGCTGGAAAGCCCGGGTATTTCCAGCGCCGTGCCTGGCTTGGGAGCGACAGGTTCTGGCGCCACTTTCGGAGTAACCTTGACGGAAGGGGCAGGCGCATCAGGAAGCACCTGACCTCGGCCATCCGATAACAAAACCTGTAACTGAGTAAAAAGTGAACGCAGGGAAGTAAGAACTTCCGGCAGTTTGTCTGTTTCGATTTTGCTTTCCGACACGTCGCTGACAGGAACACTTATACCGCGCTTAACATCTTCACGGGCACGCCGTAGTTCAGGCCTTAATTCATTACTCGCCTCTACCAGACCACCAAACCTACTGACATCTACAATACGCGCAATATTGTTAATTGAATGAATAGACATGTACATCTCCACACACAGGCATCCGCGAATACTTACTTCGCCAAACGTGCCTGTTTTTCTTGAAATTTTAACCAAACCCGCTACCACCCAGCCTCGGGCGCTGGTCAGCCCCTGAACTGTCTAGTGCGGGTATTGAATGGTGTTTCGACCCAGGAAAAACAGGTTAACCTCACACACTGCAGAAGATTAATTAACAGAGACATTAGCGATACTCCTATTCGACTCGACCCGCCCATTGAGAATTCAGGCGATGATTTTTATGAACTGGAAACAACAGAGTCACACAGTCCATATATTCGTGGAGAATCCGCCTATCGAGTTCCCGAAACCGTTGCTCATATAAGGAAACCAACACGCACTGGTGGACATCCATCCTTGTTTATTCGCGTTGAACTCTTGCATTCAGCTGCATTGAACTTCCACCCAGGCTTACATGCGCTAATACACCGACGACCTGTAAATAACAGATAATATTCATGCGCCTTCAAGTTGAGTTTTTATGTTATTTCGCGCACGCGAAAAAAAGGGCTCCAGTGAAGCCCTCTCAGGTAAATGTAAAAACTTACTTAACGACTCAATCCAACGGAACTGGGTGCCGCATACCCAACAGGCGACTGACCTGCTGCAAATCCGTCTCACGGCGCAGGGCCGTGAACAACTCTACCGCCTGCGGGTAGTTACGTGTCAGCATCGCCAGCCATTGCTTCAAGCGTCCGGGCGCCTGCTTTTCAGTCAGCTGCGCCACCGATTGGCGCCAGAACTCCTGAAGCATGGGCTGCATCTGGGCCCAGGTCATTTCGACCACCTCCTCGCCCGCCTTCGCTGCCATGATCTGTCGCGCCAGGTCCGGACGCGCCACCAGGCCACGGCCGAGCATAATGTCTTCGGCGCCGCTGATCTCGCGACAACGCTTCCAGTCTTCGACGCTCCAGATATCGCCATTGGCAAACACCGGCACCTTGACCACGTCCTGCACCCGCGGGATCCACTCCCAATGGGCCGGCGGCTTGTAGCCATCGACCTTGGTGCGCGCATGCACCACGATATGCGCAGCGCCGCCTTCGGCCAGGGCCGTGGCGCACACCAGAGCGCCGTCCGGGCTGTCGAAGCCCAGGCGCATCTTGGCAGTTACCGGGATATGCGCCGGCACCGCACGGCGTACATGTTCGACGATCCGGTTGAGCAGCTCCGGTTCCTTGAGCAGAACCGCACCACCACGGGACTTGTTCACGGTCTTGGCCGGGCAACCGAAATTCAGGTCGATGACTTCAGAACCCAGCTCGCAGGCCAGGGCGGCGTTCTCCGCCAGGCACACCGGGTCGGAGCCGAGCAGTTGCACACGCAACGGCACGCCCGCCGCGGTGTGGGCACCGTGCAGCAGTTCCGGAGCGAGCTTGTGAAAATAGGCCGGAGTGAGCAGGCGGTCGTTGACGCGAATGAACTCGGTCACGCACCAATCGATACCGCCCACGCGCGTCAACACGTCCCGCAGGATGTTGTCGACCAACCCCTCCATGGGCGCCAAAGCAATTTGCATGGAAAACACTCAACAAAAATCGTGGCGCAGTTTACTGGGTTTCCTACGGCAACCGTTAACCCCCTGTCAGGGCGGGGCCGTAACCTTCAATAAACTCAGCGGGCATACGCTTGGGCTTGCCGCTGGACAGCTCGATGCACACAAAGGTGGTCTGCGCGCGCAGCAGGGTCGCGCCATCGCGGGGGCGTATCAGTTGGAAACGACGGGTCATTTTCAAGCGCTGGTCCCAGTCGACGATCCAGGTGGCTAGTTGCAAGTCGTCGCCCTCATAACCTGCTGCCAAGTAGTCGATCTCATGGCGCACCACGGCCATGGCACGATCCAGGCGCCGGTACTCGGCGAGGTCCAGCCCCAGGCGCTGGGAATGGCGCCAGGCACAACGCTCCAGCCAAGACACGTACACCGCGTTATTGGCGTGCCCCAGGCCGTCGATGTCGTCAGGCGCGACCTGCAGATCGATGATAAACGGCGTTGCCATATCCCAGCCCATGCCTTGCTCCAGTCGATTGATGTCGGCGGGGCAGTGTATCAGGCGGTTTGCCGCGCCTGTAGGCGGCAGCCGGCCAACAGGGCCAGGACACCTTCGATCACCCGTGGGTCGGCCAGCACTTTCTGATGCCCGCCGGCTTCCAGGCGCAACAGACGGCTGTCGAACCAGGCCTCGTGAATGGCTTGCGACGCCTTGACCGGGACGAAAGTATCGTCTTCGGCATGCACGATCAGGCCCGGGATATTCATGTGGTAGTGGGCCACATCCAAGTGCTTGAGCGGCATACCGAACGTCAGTTCCACCTCGTGGATAAACGCGGCGCGTGCTCGCGCCGGCAAACCGACCATTTGGGTGAAGCCGCGCAGCACATCCAGAAAACGCGACGGCGCGGCAATACTCACCAACGCCCCGGCACGCAACCCCAGCTGCACCGCCAGCATCGCACTGGCGCCACCCATGGAATGGCCGATCACCGCGTGCAGCGGCGGCAACTCGGCCGCAGCCTCGAGCATGGCGCGGGCAAAGAGCAACACATGGGCTTCGCGCCCCGGCGAGCGGCCATGTGCGGGACCGTCCAGGGCAATCACCGAATAACCGTTATCCACCAACGCAGTGATCAGGCTGGCGAACTGGGTGGGACGACCTTCCCAGCCATGCATCAACAACACCGCAGGGCCCTGGCCCCAACGCAGGGCAGACAAGCCAAAGCGCAACGTGATGCGCTCCGATTGCGCCAACAGTGGCAGTTCCCAGTCACGGGGCGGCAGATCGCGCGGCGTCATGAAAGCACGTCGCATCTTGTTGGCTACGGTTTGCGGCGCCAGGTGCCCCAGGGTGCCGTTGACGCGACGAATCCAGGTTAACGTGCCCATCATGCAAGCCCTCTTCTAGCGCACGGCCGATTTAGCAGCACGCAGCACACGGTCAGACAACTCACCCGGGCCAAGGGCGCGGGCCAAGGCCAGGCCACCAATCATCAGGGCCATGTCCGCCAGGACCTTGTCAGTGTCCTCAGGAGTGGCAGCCAACTGCGCAGCCATCAGTTCACAGTGCTCATTCAGCGCCTGGCGGAATTCGTCGGGCAGGCGACTCATCTCGCCCACCGTCGCCGGGATCGGGCAAGCCTGGGCCGTGGAGTCGCGGTGCTTGCGCGACAGGTAAAAAGCCGCCACCAGCCCTCTGCGTTCTTCACCGGTCAGTTGTGAATCCATGTCGTCGATAGACGCGCGACGCTTGGCCAACAATTGGGTGAATGCCTCGAGCATCAAGGCGTCCTTGCTTTCAAAGTGCGCGTAAAAACCACCCACTGTCAGCCCCGCCGCGCCCATGACTTCGCCCACACTCGGCTCAGCCGGGCCACGCTGGATCAACGCCGCGCTGGCAGCCTGCAAAATACGTTCGCGGGTTTGCGCTTTTTTATCGCTCATGCTTGCCTCCGTTTCTCATGGGTTGAATATTATTACCATAATAATATTTGGCAAGCGACAGACATGACCATCGGTCAGAACGAAAGAGTGGAATTGAGGAGGGAATTGGCCAAACGCCAGACAAACAAAAGGGCCATTCAATAATTGAATGACCCTTTAAAATCCCGCAAAGCGGGTAAACGTGGCGTCCCCTAGGGGACTCGAACCCCTGTTACCGCCGTGAAAGGGCGGTGTCCTAGGCCACTAGACGAAGGGGACACAAACCTTCTATACAACAGACCGGGCTGAGTCCGGTCGATTCAAGGACGGTGTGGCCAGACCTTGAACCTGTAAATTGGTGGAGCTAAACGGGATCGAACCGTTGACCTCTTGCATGCCATGCAAGCGCTCTCCCAGCTGAGCTATAGCCCCGGATTTTTCGTCTCGCGACGCTGCAGGCCTTTCGAACTGCTTGTTGAAACTGGCGTCCCCTAGGGGACTCGAACCCCTGTTACCGCCGTGAAAGGGCGGTGTCCTAGGCCACTAGACGAAGGGGACAAAACCTTCTGTACATCTGATCAGAGCTGAGACCTGATCAATTCAAGGACGGTGTGGCCAGACCTTGAACCTGTAAATTGGTGGAGCTAAACGGGATCGAACCGTTGACCTCTTGCATGCCATGCAAGCGCTCTCCCAGCTGAGCTATAGCCCCTCATCGGTGAGGACGGGGCGAATCTTAATGGCGGTTTGGAAACGTGTCAAATTTATTTTCAACATTTTCCAAAGTTTTTTGCCGGGATAACAATCACTTACCGATCAAACCCCGGAAAACCGGGGTTTGACCGTTGCAACAGCTAGCTCAGGCAATCGCGCCCAGCAGCTTTTCCCACTCCTTGTTTTCTTTCTTCGACACACCACCAAGCAAATCAAGGGCTTGGCGCAGGCGGAAACGGGTCAGGTCCGGACCGAGGATTTCCATCGCATCGAGCACCGACACCGAACTCGCCTGCCCGGTAATTGCGGCAAACATCAGCGGCATCGCATCGCGCAATTTCAATTCCAGGGACTCCACCACCGCCTGGATCGTCGCGGTGATCGCGTCCTTCTCCCACTGGCGCAGGCTTTCCAGCTTCCACAGGATCAACTGCATCAACTGGCGGACCTGGTCACCCGAAAGCTTCTTGGATTCGAACAGCTTAGGGTCCGGATTAACGCCACCGGCAAAGAAGAAGCTGGCCAACGGCGCGACCTGGCTGAAGGTCTCCACCCTGCCCTGCACCAATGGCGCGATCTTCATCATGTACTCGGGGTTCAACGCCCACTGCTGCACACGGCTGGCGAACTCTTCCACCGGCAGGTCACGCAGCCACTGGCCGTTGAGCCACGACAGCTTCTCGATATCGAAGATTGGCCCGCCCAGGGAGACGCGGGACAGGTCGAAGTTGTCGACCATTTCCTGCAGCGAAAACTTCTCGCGCTCGTCCGGCATCGACCAGCCCATACGGCCCAGGTAGTTGAGCATCGCCTCAGGCATAAAGCCCATGCGCTCGTAGAACGTCACCGAGGTCGGGTTCTTGCGCTTGGACAGCTTGCTCTTGTCCGGGTTACGCAGCAGCGGCATGTAGCACAACTGCGGCTGTTCCCAGCCAAAGTACTCGTACAGCAGGATCAGCTTGGGCGCCGACGGCAGCCATTCTTCACCGCGAAGCACGTGGGTGATGCCCATCAGGTGATCGTCGACCACGTTGGCCAGGAAGTACGTCGGCAGGCCGTCGGTCTTCATCAGCACCTGCATGTCCATGCGGTCCCACGGGATCTCGACGTCACCGCGCAGCATGTCCGGCACCACGCACACGCCTTCACTCGGCACTTTCATACGGATGACGTGAGGTTCGCCAGCCGCGAGGCGCGCAGCCACTTCTTCTTTGGACAGCAACAGCGCACGGCCGTCGTAACGCGGGGTCTCGCCACGAGCCTGTTGCTCGGCGCGCATCTGGTCCAGCTCTTCGGCGGTGCAGAAGCACGGGAAGGCGTGGCCCATGTCGACCAGTTGCTGGGTGTACTGCTTGTAGATATCGCTGCGCTCGCTCTGGCGATACGGGCCGTGGGGGCCGCCGACGTCCGGGCCTTCAGCCCAGGTAATGCCCAACCAGCGCAAGGCATCGAAAATCTGCTGTTCCGACTCACGGGTCGAACGCAGTTGATCGGTATCTTCGATCCGCAGGATGAATTCACCGCCATGCTGCTTGGCAAAGCAGTAGTTGAACAAGGCGATGTAGGCAGTACCGACGTGGGGATCCCCAGTAGGCGATGGCGCGATGCGCGTGCGGACGGTGGTCATGGCAGGTCTCGAATGGGCGATAAAACTGAAAATTGAAACAAGGGGCGAATGGTAACACCAGCTTGGGTGATTCTGGCAGACCGCGGTGCCGCCATCACTGCCAATCAAACAGCCAACAACCGCTCGCGCAACTTGCCGATCTCATCGCGCGTCTGCGCCGCCGCCTCAAACTCCAGGTCCCGCGCCAACTGGTACATCTTCTCTTCCAACTGACGAATACGCTTGGTGATCTCACTCGGCGAGCGCAGTTCGTTCTCGTACTTGGCGCTCTCCTCGGCGGCCTTGGCCATGCCCTTGCGCTTCTTGCTGCGCGAGCCGGGGACGGTGGCGCCTTCCATGATGTCGGCGACGTCCTTGAACACGCCTTTGGGGGTGATGCCATTCTCTAGGTTGTAGGCAATCTGCTTGTCACGGCGGCGCTCGGTCTCGCCAATCGCCCGCTCCATGGAGCCGGTGATACGGTCCGCGTACAGAATCGCCCGCCCATTGAGGTTACGCGCCGCGCGGCCGATGGTCTGGATCAGCGAGCGCTCGGAACGCAGAAAGCCTTCCTTGTCGGCATCCAGGATCGCCACCAGCGATACTTCCGGCATATCCAACCCTTCGCGCAGCAGGTTGATCCCCACCAGCACATCAAAGGTGCCCAAGCGCAGGTCGCGGATAATCTCGACGCGCTCCACGGTGTCGATGTCCGAGTGCAAATAACGCACACGCACGCCGTGGTCGGCGAGGTAGTCGGTCAGGTCTTCGGACATACGCTTGGTCAGCGTGGTGACCAGCACCCGCTCTTCCAGTGCGACGCGCTTGGTGATCTCCGAAAGCAGGTCATCGACCTGGGTCAGCGCCGGGCGGATTTCGATTTGCGGGTCCACAAGACCGGTCGGGCGCACCAGTTGCTCGATCACGCGGCCCGCATGTTCGGCTTCGTAGTTACCCGGCGTGGCCGAGACGAAGATCGTCTGTGGGCTGATGCTTTCAAACTCGTCGAAGCGCATCGGCCGGTTATCCAGTGCCGACGGCAAGCGGAAACCGTATTCCACCAACGTTTCTTTACGCGAGCGGTCACCTTTGTACATCGCGCCGACCTGCGGCACGCTGACGTGGGACTCGTCGATCACCAGCAAGGCGTCGTCCGGCAAGTAATCAAACAGGGTGGGCGGCGCCTGCCCGGATTCGCGGCCGGAAAGGTAGCGCGAGTAGTTTTCGATGCCGTTGCAGTAGCCCAGCTCCAGGATCATTTCCAGGTCGAAACGGGTGCGCTGCTCCAGGCGCTGCGCCTCCACCAGTTTGTTGTTGGAGCGCAGGTATTCCAGGCGCTCCACCAATTCGGCCTTGATGCCCTCGATGGCGCCCATCAGGGTTTCGCGCGGGGTCACATAGTGGCTTTTCGGGTAGAAGGTGAAGCGCGGCAGCTTGCGGATCACCTCGCCGGTCAATGGGTCGAAGGCCGACAGGCTTTCGACTTCATCGTCGAACAGCTCGATGCGGATCGCCTCCAGGTCGGATTCCGCCGGGTAGATGTCGATCACATCGCCGCGCACCCGGAAGGTGGCACGGGCGAAGTCCATGTCGTTGCGGGTGTATTGCAAGCTCGTCAGGCGACGCAACAGCTCACGCTGGTCGAGCTTGTCGCCGCGGTCGACGTGCAGCACCATCTTCAGATAAGTCTCCGGGCTGCCCAGACCGTAGATGCACGAGACCGTGGTGACGATGATCGCATCCTTGCGCTCCAGCAACGCCTTGGTCGCCGACAGACGCATCTGCTCGATATGGTCGTTGATCGATGCATCTTTCTCGATAAAGGTATCGGAGGATGGCACGTAAGCTTCAGGCTGGTAGTAATCGTAGTAGGAAACGAAGTACTCCACCGCGTTGTTCGGGAAGAACGCCTTGAACTCACCGTAGAGCTGCGCGGCCAGGGTCTTGTTCGGCGCCAGCACCAAGGTCGGGCGGTTCGTCTGGGCGATCACGTTGGCGATGCTGAAGGTCTTGCCCGAACCGGTCACCCCAAGCAGAGTCTGGTGCGCCAGGCCGGCTTCAATGCCTTCGACCATCTGGCGGATGGCTTCCGGTTGATCGCCGGCGGGTTCAAAACGGGTAACGAGCTGGAAATCCGACATAACGTACCTCGTGAAGTCACCCCAGACTCGACACCGCCAGGGACGAAATAGCTCAGCAACCCGCGAATATTCATCGCAGGTTGCAGGAAAAAACCATGATAGCTGTAGAAGTGGTGGCGAATGTGACGGGTTTCAAGGCAACCGTCCTACCTGCCGTCCGGGATCAATGTTGCAATAAGACTAACGGTCAACAAATAAACCGAAAAACATGGCCGAAAAGCCGTTTCGGTTGTCGCCCTCAGCCGTGATGGCCTCTATACTAGCTCCCCGTTTGTGCACCGCTCTAGTGCCTTCGGCTGGAGCGCGACACGTCCCTCCCTTCCCCCATAGAGCTGCCGCAAAAATGAGCCTGTTTTCCGCTGTCGAAATGGCACCACGCGATCCAATCCTGGGCCTCAACGAAGCATTTAACGCCGATACACGAACCACCAAGGTCAACCTTGGCGTGGGCGTTTACTGCAACGAGGAGGGGAAAATTCCACTCTTGCGTGCCGTTGCCGAAGCGGAAGCCATTCGCGTGGCGCAACACGCGGCCCGTGGCTACTTGCCGATCGACGGCATCGTGGCCTACGACCAGGCCGTGCAAAAGCTGTTGTTCGGTGCTGAATCACCGCTGCTGAGCGCTGGCCGTGTGATCACCGCGCAAGCCGTCGGTGGTACCGGCGCGCTGAAAATCGGTGCCGACTTCCTCAAGCAACTGCTGCCCAATGCCGTGGTCGCCATCAGTGACCCAAGCTGGGAAAACCACCAGGCGCTGTTCGAAAAAGCCGGTTTCCCGGTGCAGACCTACCGCTACTACGACGCCGCCACCCACGACGTCAACCGTGCCGGCCTGCTCGAAGACCTCAACGCCCTGCCGCCGCAATCCATCGTGGTGCTGCACGCCTGCTGCCATAACCCGACCGGCGTGGACTTGAGCCCGGCCGACTGGCAAAACGTGCTGGACGTGGTCAAGGCCAAGAACCTGGTGCCGTTCCTCGACATGGCCTACCAGGGCTTTGGCGATGGCATCCACGAAGACGCCGCCGCCGTGCGCCTGTTTGCTGAATCGGGCCTGACCTTCTTTGTGTCCAGCTCGTTCTCCAAGTCGTTCTCCCTGTACGGCGAACGTGTAGGCGCGCTGTCGATTGTCAGCGAGTCCAAGGAAGAAAGCGCGCGCATCCTCTCCCAGGTCAAGCGCGTGATCCGCACCAACTACTCCAACCCGCCGACCCACGGTGCAGCCATCGTTGCCGCGGTGCTGAACAACCCCGAGCTGCGCGCCCAGTGGGAAGCCGAACTGGCCGAAATGCGCCTGCGCATCCGTGGCATGCGCGAGCAGATGGTGGCTGAGCTGGCCAAGGCTGCTCCAGGCCATGACTTCAGCTTCGTCGGTCGCCAGCGCGGGATGTTCTCCTACTCCGGCCTGACCGTTGAGCAAGTCACCCGCCTGCGCACCGAGTTTGGCATCTACGCACTGGATACCGGCCGTATCTGTGTGGCGGCGCTGAACCAATCGAACATTGGTGCTGTGACCAAAGCGATTGTCCAGGTGCTGTAAGCCGGCAAGCGTTATACGAAGGGGGAAGCCATTGGCTTCCCCCTTTTTATTGGCGAACACACTAGACTGAACCCCGACTGCCCCTTTGCTGTGAGAGCCCTATGAGAAACGACGACCTGGACCTGCGCGCCGACCGTGACGAACTGCATGACTACACCCCACGAGCACCGCAAGCCAAGCGCCAGAAGAGCTTGGTGCTGCAGGTGGCGCTGGGAGTATTCCTAGGTGGTTTGGCGTTGTGGCTGGTGCAACTGGGTGCGACGGCAATCATGGCGAAATTGGCCATGGGCACCCTGCAATTTGGCGGCTGATGACAGTCAAAATGTGGGAGCGGGCTTGCTCGCTCCCACATTAGATCTGCGCTGCTACCAGATCACGTTCCTCCAGCAGTTTCACGAAACTGTTCAAACTCTGCGACACCGTGCCTCTACGCCAGATCAGCCAGGTATTGAGGATGCGGAATGTGTCGCTCAACGGCCACACACTCACCGCCGCACACCCCGGCATGCTCTCAAGCATGCTGCGCGGCATCAGTGCCAACCCCGCCCCGGCGCTGACGCAGGCGAGCATGCCGTGGTAGGACTCGATCTCGAAGATCTTGCCCGGCATCGCGCCATCCTGTGAGAACCAGCGCTCGAAGTGATGCCGGTACGAGCAATTCGAGCGAAACGTATAGATATTCTCGCCATTCACATCCCGCCCGCGAGTGACAGGCGCGTGATGCAGCGGCGCGATCACCACCATCTCCTCTTCGAACACTGCCACGCCTTCCAGAGTGGAATGCAGCACCGGCCCGTCGACAAAGGCCGCCGTCAGCCGCCCTGACAGCACACCCTCAATCATGGTGCCCGACGGGCCGGTGCTCAGGTCCAGCTCGACCTTGGTGTATTTCTGGTTATACGCCGCGAGCAAGCCGGGGATACGCACTGCCGCCGTGCTTTCCAGGGAGCCCAGGGCAAAGGCACCTTGGGGTTCCTCCCCCGCTACCGTGGCACGAGCTTCTTGTACCAGGTCGAGAATACGCCGCGTATAGCCGAGGAAATTCCAGCCGGCCGGCGATAGGCGCAGGCGGCTTTTCTCGCGGATAAACAACTCCACGCCCAAATCCTGCTCCAGTTGCTTGATGCGCGTGGTCAGGTTTGAAGGCACCCGATGAATCAACTGCGCGGCGGCGCTGATGCTGCCTTGCTCGGCAACGGCCTTGAAGATTTCCAGCTGCACCAGATCCAAGCCATTCTCCAATCGTGAACGTATCGCTTAATATTATTCAGTTTCCAGAAAAGATACAGCCCCGTACGCTGACCCCATTCCACTTATTCAGCCGGACGGTGCCATGAACGCTATTTCCCACCAGACCCACGCCTTGTCGATCAACCCCGCCAACGGCGAGACAGTCGGCAGCTACCCTTATGAAACCCCGGCACAGCTGGACGCCGCCCTCACCCGCTCAACCAATACCTTCCGCACGTGGCGCCGGCAGCCGGTCAGCCAGCGCGCCGAATTGCTGCAGGCCTTGGCCTGCGCCCTGCGCGAGCAAGCCGAAGACATGGCGCAAATGATCACCCTGGAAATGGGCAAACCCATCGCCCAGGCCCGCGCCGAGATCGAAAAGTGCGCCCAACTCAGCGAGTGGTACGCCGCCCACGGCCCGGCCATGCTCGCCCCTGAACCAACGCTGGTGGACAACGGCAGCGCCCGGATCGAATACCGCCCGCTGGGCCCGATCCTTGCCGTGATGCCGTGGAACTTCCCGGTTTGGCAGGTGCTGCGCGGCGCCGTGCCAACCCTGCTCGCCGGCAACACCTATGTGCTTAAACACGCGCCGAACGTGATGGGCAGCGCCTACCTGATCCAACAAGCGTTCCATAAAGCGGGTTTCGCCGACGGCCTGTTCGAAGTGATCAACGCGACCCAGGACGGCGTGTCCAGCGCCATCGCCGACCCGCGCATCGCCGCCGTGACCCTCACCGGCAGCGTGCGCGCCGGTATCGCCATTGGCTCCCAGGCCGGCGCAGCACTGAAGAAATGCGTGCTGGAACTGGGCGGCTCCGACCCGTTCATCGTGCTCAACGACGCCGACCTCGACGCCGCCGTGCAAGCGGCCGTGATCGGCCGATTCCAGAACAGCGGCCAAGTCTGCGCCGCAGCCAAGCGCCTGATCATCGAAGCCGGTGTGGTTGAAGCCTTCACCGCCAGATTCCTAGAAGCCAGCCGCGCCCTGGCGTTGGGCGACCCGACATCGACCACTACCTATATCGGCCCCATGGCCCGCTTCGACCTGCGCGACGAACTGCACGGCCAGGTCCAGGCGACCCTGGAAGAAGGCGCGACCCTGCTGCTGGGCGGCAACAAAGTCCCAGGCGCGGGCAATTACTACGAACCGACCGTGCTGGCCGACGTCACCGATCAGATGACCTCGTTCAAGCAGGAATTGTTTGGCCCCGTGGCGTCGATCATCACCGCCCGCGATGCCGAGCATGCTGTGGCCCTGGCCAACGACAGCGAGTTTGGCCTCACCGCCAGTATCTTTACTACCGACGCGGCGAAAGCCCGGGACATCGCCAACCAACTGGAAACCGGCGGGGTCTTCGTCAACGCGTTCAGCGTGTCAGACCCTCGGGTAGCGTTTGGCGGCGTGAAGAAAAGCGGGTTTGGCCGTGAGTTGTCGCATTTCGGCGTACGCGAGTTCTGCAATGCCAAAACAGTGTGGCTGGATCGCAAATAATCCAGTTGATCACCTGTGGCAAGCAACTTCACGCCTGCCGCCAGCGTAGCTCCCGTTAAGCCTCGCGATCGACTACCATACCGCCGCCGGTTCCCACATGGGACTAATAGGGAATTCGAAACGCCCCCACGCGTAAGTCGAAACTGCCCCCGCAACTGTAGGTGCTGAGCCTGCCCCTGAATGCCACTGGACCACGTCCGGGAAGGCTGGGGCGTGGCGATGACGCATCAGTCAGGAGACCTGCCGGCCCAGCACTATGACTAACCGGCGGGGTGTCCGGGAAGGACATCCTGGCCCTGCACTCCTGCAGCCTCCATGGGCGTGTTTCCGAGCCGTACCTCCCCTGCCGCACCTCGGTTCACACGGAGATCACCCCATGCTGCCACGCGTTACCGCCCTGATCGCAGGCTTGGGTGCCTGTGCCCTGGCCCAGGCCACGCCCACCCACTACCCGCTGACCATGGAAAACTGCGGCAGCACCCTCACCTTCCTGCAAGCCCCCCTGCGCAGCGTAACCATCGGCCAGGCCGCCACCGAGATGCTCTACGCCTTGGGCGTGGGCAATAAAGTGGTCGGTACCTCGTTGTGGTTCAACAACGTACTGGCGCAGTACAAGGCGCAGGACGACAGCATTGAGCGCCTGGCCAACAATGAGCCGAGCTTCGAAGCGGTGATCGCCAAGCGCCCGCAACTGGTAGCCGCCGAGCTGGAATGGGTGGTGGGCCCGCAAGGCGTGGTCGGCACCCGCGAGCAATTCCATGAACTGAAGATCCCCACCTACCTGCTGCCCTCCGACTGCGAAGGCAAGGACAACCTGGTCGGTGCCGATGGCACGCGGCTGGAGCCGTTTCGCATCGAGACGATTTACAAAAGCATCAGCCAACTGGCACAGATTTTCGACGTACAGGAACGCGGCCAGAGGTTGAACGATGAGCTTAAGGCGCGCCTGGCCAAATCCATCGCGACTGCGCAGGGCAAAGGCTTGAAGCAGGCAAGCGCGCTGGTATGGTTCTCCAGCGCCGAAATGGCCAGCGACCCGTACGTGGCCGGGCACAAGGGCATCCCTGAGTTCATGCTGCAAACCCTTGGCCTGCGCAACGTGGTGCAGTCCGACGAAGAATGGCCCGCCGTCGGCTGGGAAACCATCGCCAAGGCCAACCCCACGTTCCTGGTGATCGCACGCATGGACCGTCGCCGCTACCCCGCCGACGACCACGAAAAGAAACTCGCCTTCCTGCGCAACGACCCCGTGACCCGCAACATGGACGCGGTGAAAAACAACCGCATCATCATCCTCGACGCCCTGGCGTTGCAGGCCAGCCTGCGCACCTTCGACGGCCTGGAACAACTGGCCGCGGCCATCGACGGCTACGACCTGGGCAAATGATGCGCACCCTACTTGCCCTGGCACTGCTCCTAATCGCACTGCTCGCTGGTGTCGCTATCGGCGAAACCGCCATCGAGCCGCAGGTGGTGTTGCAGGTGCTCGCCAATAAACTCTGGGCCGCAGGCTTCGTGCTGGACCCCATCGATGAAGGCGTGGTGTGGAACTACCGCCTCACCCGCGCCTTGGTCGCCGCTGCCTGTGGCGCGGGGCTGGCGACCTGTGGGGTAATCCTGCAATCGCTGCTGCGTAACCCGCTGGCGGATCCGTACCTGTTGGGTATCAGCGCCGGCGCGTCGACCGGCGCGGTCCTCGTTGCCTTGATCGGTGTGGGTGGCGGCCTGGTGTCACTGTCGGCGGGTGCGTTTGCGGGAGCGATGGCGGCGTTTGCGCTGGTGATTCTGCTGGCACGGGCGAGCGGTTCGTCCAGTGGCACCGGGCAGATCATCCTCGCGGGCATCGCCGGCTCGCAGTTGTTCAATGCCCTGACCGCATTCCTGATCACCAAGTCCGCCAGCTCCGAACAGGCCCGCGGCATTATGTTCTGGCTGCTGGGCAACCTCAGCGGCGTGCGCTGGCCGTCGGTGTGGCTGGCGGTGCCGGTGGCGGTCGCCGGGCTGGCAGTTTGCCTGTGGCACCGCCGCGCACTGGACGCCTTCACCTTCGGCAGCGACTCGGCGGCCTCCCTCGGTATCCCGGTGCGCCGTGTACAATTTGTGCTGGTGGCCTGCGCCGCGTTGGTGACGGCGGTGATGGTGTCCATCGTGGGTTCCATCGGCTTTGTGGGCCTGGTGATTCCCCATGCCATGCGCCTGTTGCTCGGCACCGGACATTCGCGGTTGCTGCCAGCCAGCGCCCTTGGCGGCGCACTGTTCTTGATCGCGGCTGATGTACTCTCGCGCACCTTGATCAAGGGCCAGGTGATTCCCGTGGGCGTGGTCACTGCCTTGGTGGGTGCTCCGGTATTTGCGTTGATCCTGATTGGCCGGAGGAATGCGCGATGAGTGTACTGAGCTGCAGCGGCCTGGGCTTCAAGGTGCGTGAGGCGCAGTTGCTGCGCGGTATTGACCTGGACGTAGAGCTGGGTGAAACCCTTGGCATCGTCGGGCCGAACGGTTCGGGCAAATCCACCCTGCTCAAATTGCTCGCCGGCTTGCGTGCACCGGGCAGCGGTGAAGTACGCTTGGGCAGCAAGCGCCTGGATGAGTTATCGCGCCGCACCATCGCGCAACAGCTGGCGGTGGTGGAACAGCAAGCCGATACCGATGACGCCATTCGCGTGTTCGACGCCGTGGCGTTGGGCCGCACGCCGTGGCTGTCGGCACTGAGCCCGTGGTCTCGCGAAGACGACGCCATCGTGCGCCAAGCGTTGCACGACGTGGACGCCACCCACCTGAGCCAACGCGCCTGGCGCAGCCTCTCGGGCGGCGAACGCCAACGCGTGCACATCGCCCGCGCCCTCGCACAGCGGCCGCAGATTCTGTTGCTGGATGAACCGACCAATCACCTGGATATCCAGCATCAACTGGCGATATTAAAAGGTGTGCAAGGCTTGCCGGTAACCACCTTGATCGCCCTGCATGACCTGAACCAGGCGCTGACCTGCGATCGCCTGGCCGTTCTGGATCGCGGGCGGCTGGTGGCACTGGGCACACCACTGGAGGTGCTGACGCCAGAGCGCCTGCAAGAGACATTCGGGGTGCAGGGGCATTACCTGACGGACCCGTTTGATGGCGCGCAAATCCTACGCCTGCGCTCTACCTGACACATTTGATCTACAGAGGTCGGTGCATATGGGTGGTCTGCCATACCGGGTCAGCTTCCACGTCCACCACCTCGAACCCCTGCCGGATCCAGAAATCAATCGCGCCGGGCAGAAATGGGTGGGTATGCAGGTAAACCATCTCCACCCCATCCGCCCGCGCCAACGCTTCCAGCGAACGGTATAGCTCACCCGCCAGGCCAAAGCGCCGGAAGGCCGGAAGTACGTACAGGCGCACCACTTCCACTGTCTTGCAGCCCTGGTAGTTCAACTGTGCAAAGCGGCCGTCATACGGCAGGTAACCCACCGCCGCAACGATCCGGCCTTCGGCACGAGCAATCAGAAACTGACCGTCGCCCTTGAGGTAGATGGCTTCGAACTGCGCCAGGTCATCCGGTAACCCGGTCGCCTTGAGTTTTGGAAAAATCTCATCACGAGCCTGCAAAACGAAGCGCAACACTTCGGGAATGTCAGCGGCCGTCACGGCCTGGATGCTAGCGCTCATAGCCAAGGATTCGACTCGCTATCCACTTGCGGCTGTAAGCCAGCACGCTAGCGGCCATCGCCACCGGAAAATGAATGAACCCATGGGCCGCTTCCGGCAGCAGATGCGCCTCGACCCCGCCCCAGCGCTCGGCGATCAGCAGCGTGTCGTCCTTGAGCGGGTCCAACTCGCCCACAAACATCAGCGCGGGTGGCATGCCTGCAAAGTCCCCATAGAGAGGTGACAGCGGTGGCTGCCGGCGCGCCTCATCCGTTATGCCCGGCGTCAGCATGCGTAGCGCCTCGACCATGCCCGGCCCGTCCAGCAATAAGGTATCCGGCCCCGCCGTGCGCACGCTCGGCGTGCCGGTCAAGTCGTAGACGCCGTAATACAACACCGCGCCGCTTACCCGCTCGAGCAACTCGGGCCATTGCTTGAGCGCCAGCAACGTGGCTGCCGCCAAGTGCCCACCGGCCGACTCACCGACGACAATCACCGGCAAGTCGGCAAACTCGGGGCAATCGCCCAAGAGCCAGCGGGCGGCGGCCAGGCAGTCTTCCAGCAGCCCTTCAATCGGCGTATCCACCGCCAGCCGATAATCCACCGACACCACCGCCACGTCGCACGCGTTGACCATGCCGAGGTTGAGGTCGTCATCCATCTGCGCATTGCCGATCACCCAACCGCCGCCGTGGATATCCAGCACCACGCCTTTAGGCTTGCCACTCGGCCGCAGGATACGCACGGGCACCGAGCCCAGCATTTTTCGCTCTGCCACGGGCGCCTTCTTCAGGGTTTGACTGACGCGCAACAGTGCCTGGATCAGGCGCGGCGTGATGCGGTTGCGGATTTTAAAGCGCGGCATCCACGCAAGCTTCTGATTGAAGCGGCGCATCTGGGCCAATTCAGTCTCGCTGGCGGGCCATGGTGTGTAGGCCATCAGCGGTTATTTCGCAGGATCGAGAAGTTCAAGGCGGCCGCCACGCACAGCCACGCCAGGTAAGGGAACAGGATCAACCCGGTAATCAGGTCCAGGCGTACGGCCAATACCACCATCGCCGCAACGGTAAGCCACAGCAGCACGATAACCACCATACCGGCGAGAATGCGATGGGCGCCGAAGAACACCGGCGTCCACAGCGTGTTCAAGGCAATCTGCGCCGCCCACAGGGCCAACACCGTTTCGCTGCCGGGGATCTGGCTGAGGCGGTAACCGGCCCAGGCCAGCAGCAGATAGATGATCGTCCACGCCACCGGGAACAGCCAATTGGGCGGGGTGAAGCTGGGCTTGATCAGCGACTCATACCAGGCGCCGGGTTTGAAGATCACACCGGTGCTGGCGGCCGCGGCGCAGGCGAGCAGGAAGATAAAGAAGGTCATCGTCGGTCCTTGGCTGGAATGGTTACAACCTTGGACGCATGACATACCGGTAAAAGTTCACCTGCGATCAAGTGTGGGCTCCACGATCCTGAGCCAGGGCCAGCGCGCCTGATAACTTCTGGCCTTGTGCATGAACAGCTCCGGCTCTGCGTGCAGCGGGTTGATGCGCAACACACCCTGCTCCACATCGTCCAAACCATAAGGCGCATAGACCTCGCCCGAGGCAATATCCAGCGCAATACAAGTACCCGCCACCAGGTAACGATCAACCCCCTGCCTGGCCGAGTGCAACGGCGGATAGGGCCGGCCAAACCGCTGACCGTACCAAAGATGCACCCGCGCCTGATTCTTGACCTCCACATTCACGCCCAGGTCCTGGAATAGCAAGTTTGCCGCCCGAATCACCGCGTCCTCCGCTTCGTAGGACACATCTTCGTCGAAGTAGAAAACGTCGTAGTCCTTCACGCCCTGAGCGGCCGGCAGATTCGCCTGATGGTTCCACACTGCCTGGAACAGGCAACCCGCCGTGAGCAGGCACTGTTGCACGCCCAGATCCGGCAGGCGCGCCGTGATCTGAGCATTGATCGGGTTAGTCATGGCCAACTCGAGCAACGTATCGACGGTCAATGTCATGTTCAATCCTCCCTGGTCAGCGCCAACCATAACACCCGAACATGGCACTTCTGTAGGCGCGAGTTTGCTCGTGAAAACGCAAACGGTACGCCAGGCTCCTGGACCACGAAGCGCCCGGCCCTGGCTGATGATTACCCCTTAACTCAATAGCTCGGCCACTCGCCGCGTCGTTCTAAGCCACATACGACGACTCGGCGAGTTGGCTGTTGATGAAGCGGGACGCATGGCTACCGTGCGGTTGCCGGCAGCTCCTGGCACCACTTGATAGAACGCAACGCTTCCTCGGCAGGCACCAGCGCGTAGCGCGAGTAAAACATTGTTCCACCGAAACGACGGCCGTCGACTTCACCCAAGGTCTGCCCATCCGTGTAGGCAGAGGTGCTGAGTTGGTCGGCGATGTAATACACCTTTCCATTCTCGACAGTGATATCGAAACGCTGGTTAACCATACCGCTGATGATGGGTGGCGAGGTGGATGCGACGCTGTGCTTACCAGCGGGAATGCCGGCCTTGAAAAAGCTACCGGAGGGCAAGCTGCCGATGGCGCGGCCATCGACCTGAATAGTCGGGGCGACCCCGTTACCGATGCTAGCCGACGTGCGATAGAAGTACACCGTGGCCTCATCCGCACGGGGTTGTGCCGGTGACGTGAAGAACGGTTGGCCTGTCAGGTCCGGACCGCTGATGCAGCCGGTCAGTGAGGCCAGGGCTGCGAACAGGCCGGCCCAGAGTAGCGTACAGCGCTTCATGGCATGAAATTCCTTGAACGTGGATCAATGGGCGTCGGGTTCGATGACTGTCACCGTTACCGGATTCAGATCGTGCACAGCCCTTTACCGAAGTCAGTGGCATCAGAACTCGGCCAAGGCGCAAAACCACTCTTTGCCGTCAGATTCACGATGTTCCGGTCCTTGAGCATCGGGTACTTGCGCTTCAGCTCCTGCACAGTGCTCTCGGCATTGTTCACGTTGGACAGGCAAAAGCGCAGAGCATCGACGCGCAGATCGCCGATATAGAGGGTTTCCCCGGCCTTCACCGAGAAAACCGCAGGCACAGGGCGCGGCATCGACCTTCCCGCGTAATGCACGTAATGCCACTGCGTGTACTCATACTCACCAGGCGGCACTTCATACATGAAGTAATGACCCAGCACAGAGGGTGATGGCTGATCATCTTCATTGCCCAACGTCGTCAGCCGTAATGCGGTGCCGGGTGCTCCCTGTTGCTTGATCTCAACCACCAGCCCGTGCGGCTGCATCATCGGAAAGCTCTCACCAATCGAACCCACGATAATCGCCTTACTCGGGTCCGGTGCGTGCTTGCCGTCGTAGCGTGAGGTAGCGCACCCGGACAGAAGGGTCGCGCAAAGTGCGACCGCGGCCCAGACAAGATGTTTACTGCTGACTTTCCCTAGCATTGGTCTTTTTTCCGATCAGTAATTTTGCAGTTTGTAGAGCCCAGCCGTGCGAACCGGGAGTTCGCACACCGGGTCCTTCGTTGTTGGCTCGTCCGGACCTATTGTCCAGCTACCCGCACCTTGATAACAACCCACTGTTGACCAATCACTGCGCAGCGCCTGAAGGCAAAATCCGATTCCCTCGTCGCGGCTTGCTCCATTGCCTACGCGTGCGTCAGAATCCGCCGGCTTGTGCGCTGGTGAGGCCGTCTCTAAGGTGGCTCGGTCGCTGAATTGTTCAGTGATCGGGTTTAGTAGCCTGAGGGTTTATCCAAACAATGTGCACAAGCTTCATCGATCAGACATTGCGTCTGTGTTTGATGGTGGCTGTGCGCAGGGCACCTTCGGGTGCGCCGGCTTTGTTTGGATTCCCCGGTCTACTAACCTGCGCACAGCCGCCACCCTTATGTTTAGTAGCTAAAGGATGGTGGCCCTAAACAGGAATTCAAACATGCTCAAATCAGATTCAAGCGCCCTTTTCAACGTTGCCCCCAACGCCAGCAACGAAACCCTCATCACCAACAGCTACGAAACCTTCACCAGCGTCAGCACCCTGCTGCTCGACCTGTCCGAAGACCTCAACGGCAAACACCGCGACATCGCCCTGGCCATCCACCAGTTGAGCGAACTGGGCGTGCTCCTCACCGCCAGACTCCTCGACCGCGAAGCGCCCTGCCCTGGGTGATGGTTAACCCTTCGACTCAATAGCTCGATAACTCGCCGCGTCGTCGTAAGCCACGTTCAACGACTCGGCGAGTCGGCGTGCTGGGCGTGTGCTGGGTGGGTCGGATGACGACAGCCACGTCTGCTCCTGACCAGCAGCTGTAGGTCGACTGACTAGAGCGGGACGGTTACGCTGACGTTTTTCGCACGACGGGCAAAGCGTATGACAATGGTGTACCAAGGAAGCTGCTTGTGCGCAGCCGTCACTTACGAGCTATCCGCCACGCCGAAAGCAGTGAGCCATTGCCATTGCAGCCAGTGCCGCAAAGCTCACGGGGCCGCATTCGCTTCTTACGGCAGTGTTCCCCGTAACGCACTACGCATACTTTCCGGCGCCACCAGCATCAAAACCTATGCATCCTCAGAGGCGGTGTTACGCGAATTTTGCACGCACTGTGGCTCGACATTGTTCTGGTCACGGTCTCAAGGGGGGTTTGCCGACTGGGTTTCGATAGCCCTGGGCACGCTCGACACGCCCTTCATACCTGAGAAGCAAAAACACGTTTATGTCGAATCCGCAGTTCATTGGTATACGCCATCCCCTTTTCCCTCTGCCTTCAATTAGCCCCCGGGTAGTGATCCACGTACTGAATGGTGAAATCGGGGTAGTGATCGACAATCTGAATCTTGTAGTCGGGGTAGTGATCGACCGTTTTCCATTTGCCGGCTGAGTCTGGATAGTGATCTACCCGCTGTACCTTGAGGTCAGGATAGCTGTCCACCACCTTGACCTTATAGTCCGGGAAGCTATCGACGAACTGGATGTTGCCGTAAATCTTCGAGACATCAACACTCGTAGCCGCCGAAGCCCAGAAGGTGCAGCTCAACAACAGTGACGCGATGACAACTTTAAACATGACAGCCTCATCCTGAGAAAGATAAAGCCCACAGTCTAAAGATCCGCGCACAAGCTGTCTCAAGAAACGCAAACGAGCTGGCGGCAACCGCCGAAGCTCAAACCGACAGCCCAGATGATCAGCCTTTCAACTCACCCGCCCGATTGCTCGCCGCGTCGTCATAAGCCCCCTTTCCGCTGTTTTTAGGGGAAATCATCAGTACGCTACGCTGCTCTAAAATAATGTGCCGCAAGGAGGCAAACTATGTTTCTTAATCGCTGGAGCTACACCCTGGCAGGGTGCCTACTATCTCAGTTGTGCATGGCCAGCACGCTTCATATTGATCCTCGCGGTGAGAGCTTTTATCAGCAGGCTGTCCCGTATCTACAACAGGCGAATAGCAAGCTCGAAGCAGTCCCGGCTAACACCCCTACGGCGAGCGCAGAGGAGAAGAAGCGCTCTTGGGCCCTGATCGATGAAGCTGGCGAACTGTTAAAGCCAGCGATCACGCTGCTTGAGCAGGCAGCCGCCCTTGATCATCCCGTAGCCCAATACCGTCTCGGACTGATCTACGTGATGCTGTATCCGAGCGAAGTCATAAAAGAGAAAGCTTGCCCCTTGTTTGAAAAAAGCCTTGCTCATGGCTTAGCTCCACCGGCACTTGAGATTTCATCCTGGTGTGTGGCGTACAGCGGCACACCCCTGTACCAAACAGCATTGCAGGCCACAGAGACCAGCATGCCAATCTATGAGAAATACTTTCCACAGCCTGTTGTGAGGCTTGAGTGCAAGCGGGAACAACCTGAGGGCCTTGCCATGCAGTGGGGCAGCAGCCGTGACTTCCAAGCGGAAATTTACCGGCTACAGGGGAACAGTAACCGCGCACAACGCTCGGAATATTATCAAAAGGCTCTCGATATTAATGACTGTTACGGCGTGAAAAGACGCATGGGGGATCGTCAGTAACCTCCCGCGTGTTACTGGCTCCGATGTACGCTGTTTGTTCCGTCGCGAGTGGTCGCTTTGGGTCTATCCCGTGGAAATACCATGCCGGTCGCTTCATCAGTATCGGGCTCTCTATACTGGGCCCCCAGGATGGTAGTTGGAGCACAAAATATGCCCGTCACACCCAATCAAAATTCCCCCATCATTTTGGTTCCAGCTCAACAAAGCGACTTGGATAATCTTGTAGCCATTCGAATCGAGGCCATGCGCGAAAGTCTGGAGCGTGTTGGGCGATTTGATCCGGTCCGTGCGCGCGAGCGGTTTCTTAGCGGCTTTGAAGCTCGCAACACGCGCTACATCGAGGCATCTGGAGAGAGGGTGGGTTTCGTAGTGGTCAAACATCACCACAATGAACTCTTGCTCGACCACTTGTATGTAAGGCCGAGCGCGCAAGGGTCAGGGGTAGGGTCTGCTGTTCTCACGCAGATTTTCAAAGAGGCGGATGTGGCGGCGCTTCCTCTTAAAGTGGGTGCTCTCAAAGAAAGCGCTTCGAATCGCTTTTATACCCGCCATGGCTTCCAGTTCATCGAAAGCAGTGAATTCGACAATTATTATGTTCGTCAGAATGTTCCGGCGATTGGCCCAGCCTGCTAGCTGGATATGATGCACCTCGACGTACGCAAAGCTCTGCCTTTTCAACAGGCTCGTTTTCAGCTTGGCCAGCCGGGTTCAAGCGCTACAACGCGACCAGGCACCGGCCACCGTCCAACAGAATCTGTTCATAGTCTTGGACCGCCTTTGGGGTGAAGCGGAAGGTTTGCTGCCAGGGTTAGCGGCAGTGGTAAGGACTCTCGCTGCGCAGTTCCTCGCCGCTAGGGTGATAGCCGGTAGCGGCAACCAGGACCACTGCGCAAGCTATTGAAATTGAAGGGTTGCAGGCTGGATATGTGTTAGTTCCTTCAGGTTGTGAAATCGTTATTCATCCGATGGGTCAAAAACAGCAACCCTTGGCTTAAAGAATTCTGGTTACCTGCCGCTATAGAGGTTGAGTCTTGCTGTCTTTTCTATACAAGACGACGAGCAAGGACAAGAGTCATAGTGATTATCAAATTAAAGGGATATTTATGAGATTCGTTAAACTGTTCGGGGCAGCAACTCTATTCGCCTCTATGATTGCATCTGCCCAGGCAGGCATAATCGTCACCGTGAAGGTGAAGAACTCTACGACCGGTCCAGCCGCCTACACTTTCGAGTACTTTTCAGGGAGTGTAGCCCCCTCCCCCAGTACGATTCTGCCGTCTGCAACGACAACATTTGCCCTGACCAGTGTCGCGGATACGGTTTCAGGAATGCGGTTCGTCTATACGTCAGGTAATAAGAAATGTCGTTTTGCAGCAAGCCACCAAGTCAATCCAACGACTAAAACCCCTAGCTGGACTAAAATGGGCACTAGCACTGGTTCCGATAAGGCTACTTGCAACGCCAATATCACAGCAATTCAATCGGCGCCTCCCTATAACTACACTGTCGAATTTGAAATCAAATAATCCGACATTTGTATAGGCCCTCTAGCTGGAGCTAGCTCTTGATCTATCGCCAGCGTATGGAGTATCACCATGGATATTTCGATTAAATCTTATCAAGCAAGCACACAGGCAAAGGTTTTTACACAAGAGAAGCCTGCTTCGTCCAACCCTGTAAATTTACCTTCAGGGGATGCTGCCCTCAAGACGACGGAGACCGTCACAATCTCCGATTCTGCACGGGCACTGTACGCATTAAGTAGCGCTGATGATAAACAAGCCTCTATGTCCAATAGGGATTTAAAAGGACAATATGCAAAAGGTCAGAGCGATATGTACAATTTCGGGCAGCGGATTGCTGGGGGGAACCTTAATAATGCGGATCTACTTCCCAGAACAGATGACCCTGCCCGTTTGGCGTTAGGTCAGCAGTCACTGGATTACGCAATTGGGCTTTCTAAACTCCCCCCGGAAAAACTTCCAAACCCATTTGAAGGTATGGCCCGAAACGGGCTAAGCAATATTGTTTATGATGTTTCAGGAACCTATACGGATGCAGAACGATATTCCGCTTATGGGGAGCTTAGTAAGCAGGATGAAACCTATTTTTCCAAGTTGTACGCCAATATAACGAACGGCGGTGACAACAGTGAAGTCTTCAAAGGCATCATGGACTATTTCGATGATCTTCCAGCGGTCGAGAAAGCGGCATACCCTGATGGCTTTAGGGACAGTATAAAAATTCTTTACCAAGAGCAGTTAGAACAATCGGGGCCGCTCGCCCTTCTCAGGCAACCGACTGAAAACGACTCTGATAAATTGTCACCGAGCGTCTTCAACAAGGCACAATCACCGGAGCAGATGTTGCAGGCAGTCTTAGAAAAAGCGATTGCTCTTTCGACGGCCTGAGGTCTCTCCTGGGCCGAAAGCCGTCGTTTAAAACGCTTGAATTCAGCACCAAACAGGCTGCATGCCAAGTCTGGTATAGCCCCATACACGAGGCGTTTCGCCTTCGATCGAAAACGCAAGGTTGTGTTTTCTTAGTGTGGACAGCAACCAATCGAGCGAAACCGCTCTGAGTTCAATCCACTCGATTTCCGCTACCGGATGGATGTGGTAATGCCAATCGCCATCCCAGTCTGTGCAATAGCCGCTCGGCGCTAAAACACTGTGCAGTCTGAATTCTGGTTGCATTTGCGGTGAGCGAAGCATTGCCTCGATCAGCTCGGCCCATTTGGTCTTATTCATCACTGACAAAATTGTGCCGGCAGCCAACAGCTTGCGAAGCTTCACTTTAGCAGCATCGTCGGGCTCGGGAAGTTGCTGCTTAAAATTCGTGCCCCTCATTGACTCGGCGGTTCCTTCTGCAGTTTGTCGAACGTCTCCAGCGCTGCGCGGAACTCCTCCAGGGAAAAGCTTACCGGCTGGTTTTCCGCGTTCCAGCGAGTAGAAATCCCCACTTCCAGCTTGCCGGAAGCGCTCCAGCCGAAACGCCGCCAATGCACGGTGTCGCCGTCGATAACCTGTTCGACCATCAGCACGGTGCAGTCGAAGTCCATATCATCGCTGCACACCAGCAGTGGTACAAGGGAGGAGCTGCCGTCCTCGCCGGGAATGAAGCGACGCCTGGCGAGGGCATCTTCTTCCTCATCCATTAACCACATTAAGGATAGCCCAAGCAGGGCGACACTGGCGTCATTCAGGTGGGAGGCCAACCATTGCTCGATGGCCACATCGTCAATGGTCAACCACGCGCAAGTGCTGCGGGAGAAGGCCGCTTGATGGTAAGCGGCATGGATGCGGTGATGCATGAACGAATCCGTCTGTTAATAGAGCAAGCCTAGCGAGCTATTGTGCCTATTTTAAATGCGCTCATGGGTAGCAATAATTTGGTTTTGAGCAGCCGTTATTTTCCAGAAGCGTCGGGCCAATCTCGCAGAGAGATCGGGGGCAGACCACGGTTGTAAAATTGTGGTCTGGCCCCGATTTTCACTGACGTGTACTAACCCTTCAACTCACTGGCCCGATTGCTCGCCGCGTCGTCATACGCCACATACAGCGACTCTGCAATCTGGCTTTTGATCGCCTTGGTGGCCTCCAGCCCCAACACGAAACCCTCAGCTTTACCGCCAGCACGGTTGAGTTCTTCATGGGTGGAGGCGCCAGTAATGGCGTCGAGAAGCTTGGCGGCGTGAGGGCCAACGCCTTTGGGGAGGGAGATCTGGTCGATGGACATTATCGCTACCTTGAAAAATTGAGTTCGGGAGCGAGTGGAACCACTGCCGGGGCAGGTATGGTAGACCTGTTTGCCGTGAAAGGGGTCGCTTTACGCGCAGCGGCGCTATTCTTCGCGGTTACGCAGTCAGTGTTGGGGCATTGATAAATCTGGAGGGGTTTATGGAGTATTGCGTTGAGGGCTACTGCCTTCGGCCATTGTCACATGACGATTTCGAGAGGATCAGCCGTTACGAGCGCGTCAACCGCAGGCATCTGCAACCCTGGGAGCCGCTCAGGGACGAGGAATATTTCACCACGGGCAGCGCCAAGGCCAGGGTCGAGCAGCAGGTAAACAGTATGCAAGCTGGAGACGCTATTTTTTTCCTCTTGCTTGAACCCGAGAGCGCAGAGGTTCTAGGGCGATGCAACTACACGAACATCGTGAAGGGCGTTTTTCAGGCCTGTCACCTCGGCTTCTCGTTAGCGGAATCTGCCCAAGGCCGCGGCTTGATGAAAAAAACACTTCAGGTCACTAACCGTCACTGTTTTGAGCAGATGGGTCTTCACCGAATCATGGCCAATCATTTACCCCGCAATGTGCGAAGTGAACGTCTTCTGGAGTCGCTGGGGTTTGAAAAGGAAGGACATGCGCGAGCCTATCTGAAAATTGCTGGCGCTTGGGAGGACCATACGTTGAGATCGTTGATCAACCCGGAACAATAAACGCCGTCCACTCCACTGAGGCATTCAGTTAATGCCCACCGAGCCCCTCTGCCTGGTTTTCATCCCCGCCCTTGCCGCCGTGCTGGCAGCCGCCGAGTGCAAAAAAGGCACCCCACTCAACGAAGTCGAAGTCTGCGAAATCCGCGACCAAGCCACTTGCATTGCGGTAACCTTCTACACCGCGCTAGCGATGGAACAAGAGCGGGGTTATCCGGATATCGTTGCCGAGGATTGCTGGAATGAGTGGCAACGGTTGCGCCCCTCGCTTCAACACCCCCCGCTCTGATCAGCCTATCGCCTGACGCCCCAACCCACTCCCAGGATTCATGGACTTGAAAAAATTACTCTCGCTTGGATGCATCACCTTGGCCTTGACCGGCTGCACATTCACCGGCGCCAATGAAGTTGCCCCGGGTGAATACATGATCAGCAGCCATGGCAGCATCTTCAACTCCAGGGAAGGCTTGCTGGAAAATATCAACCAGAAAGCCGCAAAGGTCTGCAACGGCAAGCCTTATCGCTTGGAAGGTGACACCGGCGCCAATATGCTGGTGAGCACTACTTCTCATCTGGGCCCGACCCCTACTACCGTCCTGGGTCTGAAAGCCATTTGCGAGGGCAACCCGCAATAAGCCCGTCGGCGCCCTTATGCCACCTGCCATCGGGGCATGCGCGAGCTGACTGCCGCCACATTGAATGACGCTGACGTGCAGATCACGCACATGGCCCGTTGCGTCAGTTTCGACTCCGAAGAGCAATGCCACCCCTGAGCGACTAGGGGCCGTTGCATTCGCCCCTCACTTAAGGATTAACTGTGGGCCGTGCCTTACTCTGAGACGGCCCTTATGTTTGAACTCGCCTCCCTCGTCACCTACGTCGCCGTGGTGATCGGTCTATTTCTGATCCCTGGCCCTTCCGTGTTGCTGGTGATCACCCGCACCATTCAAGGTGGCCGTAAAGCCGGCGTCGCTACCGGGCTGGGTGTGGCGTGCGGTGATCTGGTGCATACGTTGTGCGCAGCGCTAGGTTTGTCGGCGATCCTGATGACTTCGGCAGCGGCGTTCAACGCCGTGAAGTGGGCCGGTGCCGCTTACCTGATCTACCTGGGCGTACGCGCGTTCATGGCCAAGGCAGGCACATCCGGGCGGCTTGAATTGCCTGCGGTCACGCCGCGACAGGCGTTTTTCCAGGCGGTGGGCGCCGAGGTGCTGAACCCGAAGACCGCGATCTTTTTCCTGGCGTTCCTGCCGCAATTCGTCCACCCGGAATCCGGCTCGTCGCTGGTGCAGTTCGCGGTACTGGGCTTGATTTTCTCTGGGCTCAGCGCGGTCTACACCAGCTTGCTGGCCCTCGCGATCCGCCCCTTGGGCCGAGGGATCAAGGGGCTTTCCAGGCTGCGGCGCTGGGAAGGGAAAATCATCGGCACGTTGTTTATGGGCCTTGGGTTGAAAATAGCCTTTCAGCAGCGCTAGAAATCCGCCCCCCACTGGAGCCACTGATGACTTCATCCAAACGCGACCACGCACGCATTGAGCGCCGCCTGATCGCCCGCCTGACTGAGGCCTGCGAGACCGCCAAGTGCGAAATCAACGGTTTCGCCTGGCTGACCCACACCGTCGACTACACCGCCTTCCCCCAGAGCCTGCGCGTAACCTGGGTGTTCGACACCCGCGCGAGCAAGGACGCTGCCCTCTCAACAGGCGCCGACCAACGCATGCGTGAGCTGACCGCGGCTGCGCTGCACGAAGCCGACATTGCGCCCTTACCTATCAACCGCTATGTGCATTTTGACTGCGAAGAAGACTGCCAACGCCAGCACGGTGGCGACTGGCACGTACGGCTGGCCCGGCACTGACGTTTCGGGTGGGGTCTGCGGGTGCTACGGTGAATGATCAATGGATTTGAAACCCGCAGCGTTACCGCATAGCGCTGTACAACACCCAAGCAAAAACAATAAGATGAGAACAGTTATCATTTAAAACCAAGTGAATCTCACATGCACAACGACAGCACAGCCTCGTCGGTCGAGCAGCTGTATACCCGTCATCGCAGTTGGTTGCGGGGTTGGTTGCATCGGCGGCTGGGGCACCGCGCCGATGCCGAGGACCTGGCCCACGACACCTTCGTGCGCGTGTTGTGTTCCCGCCAGGATGTGCGCGAGCTGCGTCAGCCCATGGCGTTTCTCGCCAAGATTGCCAATGACCTGTTGATCAACCGCTGGCGGCGCCAGGCCATCGAACGGGCGTATCTGGAGGCCTTGGCCGCTCGGCCCGAAGCGCTGGAGCCCTCGCCGGAAGACCGTCTGCTGACCATCGAGACCCTGCTGCAACTCGACTCGTTGCTGGTGGGCCTGTCGATGCCGGTGCGGCGGATTTTCTTCTTGTCCCAGCTCGATGGTTTGACCTACCCGCAGATCGCCGCGCAGTTGAACCTCAGCGTGGCGCAAGTGCAGCGGGCCATGGGCAAGGCGTTCAGCGTGTGTTACGCGAGCCGTTTTGAATGAGCCTGCCGGTTGATCCGCAAGTACGCGACAGCGCTATCGACTGGCTGGTGAAGAGCCAATCCGGGCTGATGAGTGCCGCCGACTGCCTGGCCTTGCAACGATGGCGCCAAGCCAATACCGAGCATGAGTATGCCTGGCAGCGCGTCAGCAGCTTGCCGTTGTTGCTACAGCCCGGGGCGACGTTGTTGGCGGATGCCACCACGCGACGGGCGCTGGAGTCGGCGGGGAATGATCCACAACAACGGCGCCAGGTGCTCAAGGCCCTGTTGGCCGTCAGCCTGTTGGGCGGGCTGTCGTGGCAAGGTGCGCAGACCCGCGTGGTGCGCTCGGCCCTGGCCACCTACCGGACCGGCATCGGTGAGCGGCAGCAGTGGCGGTTGGCAGACGGCAGCACGCTGTGGCTGAACACCGCCAGCGCGGTGAACCTGGACCTCAATGCCGCGCAGCGCAGTGTGCAGTTGGTCGAAGGTGAGATAGCCCTGGATGCTCCCGTCGAATCACGGGCGCTGCAACTGCTCACGCCCGACGCGATGCTGCGCAGCCAAGGCGCTCATCTGCTGGTGCGCCATGACCGCCAGGGCACCGAAGTCACGGTACTACGCGGGCGGGTGCAAGTGCATTCGCGAGGCCATCAATTGCCGGTGCGGCTGGACGCGGGTTGGCGCACCCAGGTGAATAACCACGGCATCGCCGCACTCGCCCCTGTCGATGGCTTTCTCGCCCAGGCCTGGATGCGCGGCTTGTTGCCGGCCGAACGTATGCGCCTGGATACGCTGCTGGCCGAACTTTCGCGCTACCGCCCGGGGGTTTTACGCTGTAGCGATACCGTTGCAGGCTTGCGCGTCACCGGCAGTTTCCAGCTCGACGACACCGACGCCGCATTGGCCCTGCTCGCCCAGGCGCTGCCGGTGCGCATTGAGCGGCGCACGCGTTATTGGGTCACCGTGGTACCGGCCTGAAATTATTTTTCGTGCAGCCGCGCAGTTTTTTCGAAGTCGCTTGGCCTATGGGAACAACCCATCGAAACAGATGGGCCTTTCACCCTCAGGAGCCCTGCATGACCTCCCCCACCCTTGTTCTGCGCAGCCGCCTGGTCGGCCTGCTGTTTCTCGGCTTGCAACCGCTGTGCGGCGCGACTGTGTTCGCCGCCGAGGAGCGCCAGCACTTCAACATCGACGCCGGTTCCCTGGACCAGGTGCTCTCACGCTTCGGCGTGCAGGCGGGCATCAGCATGGCGGGGAGTGCCACGCTGACCGCCGGCAAAAACAGCCAAGGGCTCAACGGCGATTTCACCACCGAGGCCGCGCTGACACGGCTATTGGACGGTACACGCTTGAGTTACCAGCGCCGCGCAGATGGCAGCTATGAGCTGTACCAGGGCGGCACGGCCCTGGCGCTCCCCACGCAGAAAATCACGGGCGAAGACCCGCAGAAACAACAGGTGTATTCGGCACCGCGTTCGTCGGTCTACATCTCCGGTGACGAGATGCAGCGCTATGGTGTGATCTCCGCCGGCGACCTGCTCAAAGGCCAGCCCGGCGTGCAGGTGGGCGACAGCCGCAATGGCGGCGGCCTGGATGTGAACATCCGCGGCATCCAGGGCCAGAGCCGCGTGGCGGTAACGGTGGATGGCTCGCAGCAGGCACTGGATGTCTATCGCGGCTACGCCGGCACCCAGCAGCGCAGCTATATCGACCCCGACCTGATCAGCGACGTGACCATCGACAAAGGCCCCAGCGTTACCTCCAGCGCCATCGGTGGCACGGTGAAAATGCGCACCCTGGGCGTCGAGGATATTTTGCGTGACGGGCAAACCATCGGCCTGCGCCTTAAAGGCGACGTATGGAATAACGGCGTTGCCCCGGCGTATCGCGACGGCCACGCGTCCACTGGCAGCCTGTACGCCGAGCCTCATCAAAGCCGCGGCGGGCTGTTCGGTTCGAAGGCAGAGTCGGGCAGTGCCGCATTTGCCTATACCCATGACTTTTTCGATGTAGTGGCAGCCTATGCCCATCGAAACCAGGGCAATTATTTCGCCGGTAAAAAGGGCCAGGATCGCTACCGCACCTACGACCGTTATGGCCGCGAAGAGAGCACGGTGGCCAGCACCTACAACGCCGGCGAAGAGGTGCTCAACTCGTCGGCCGAGACCGAATCGTGGCTGCTAAAGACCACCATCCGCCCCACCGACGAGCACACCTTCGACCTCGGTTACCGCCGTTACAACGGGCACATCGGCGAGATCATGCCGTCGGATATTTTCCGCTTCGGCACCGGTGGTATCTATCAGTACCCGCTCGGCCACACCGAGATTGACACCTACACCGCACGCTATCACTACCTGCCCGCCAACCACCCGCTGGTGGACCTTACGGCCAACCTGTGGATGACCGATGCCCAGACCAGCCAACTGACCTCGGTGCTGGCGCCGGCTTCCCAGGCCTATCGTTCGGACCGCAACTGGAGCCGCCAGGCTAACCGGCGCATCGGCGGCGACCTGGCCAACACCTCGCGGTTTGTCAGCGACTACGGTGACTTCAAGCTGGACCTGGGCGGCGGCTTCCAAGTGGAAGATCTGCGTCCGCAAAAAGGTGTGGTCACCACCCAGCACGACATCAATGCCAACCGCAGTTTGCGCGACGGCTCCCGGCAGGAATTCAACCTCAACGGCAAGTTGGAGTACCAGCCGGTCGACCAACTGACCCTGTGGGGCGGCGGCCGCTACACCTACTACCGCACCCAGGACCACGTACCGCACTCGACGGCACGCTGGGAGGAGCGCCCATTGCGCTACGTGTCGGCGATGAACGCCAACAACTACGGCAACATGCTCTGGTTCCCGGACGCGAGCGGGCACTACACCGACGCCACCGACCCGCGCTTGAACAACGGCATCGTCTTCAATAATTCCAACTTCCCATTTGAAGGCGTGCGCTACAACGAATTCGGCGCTACAGATACCACGGTGTATGCGCCCCAGGTAGGCGAAGTGGTCAGTGGTTATGACTACTCTGGAAAAGAGCGCAACAGCGGCGGCGCCTTTGCGCCAGCGTTCGGTATCAATGTTGAAGTGGCGCCCGACACCTTTGTCTACGCCTCCTACACCCAGGGCCTGCGTATGCCGTCGCTGTTTGAAACCAGCCAGGGCGTGTTGCAAACCCTGCCGGGCAAAGGCTTGAAGCCCGAGCGCTCGAGCAACTGGGAAATCGGCGCCAGCACGATGCACAAGGGCCTGCTGGTGGATGACGACCAGGCGGCGATCAAGCTGGCGTACTTCAACAACACTATCAAGAACTACATTACCCGCTACTACGACCCCAGCCCCGGCTTGATGGGCCTGATGCAGTTCAGCAACACCGACAGTTTCAAGACCAGTGGCCTGGAATTGCAGTCCCATTACGACGCCGGCCGCGTGTTCGCCGACCTGTCATCCACCTACTACCTGAAGACCGAAACCTGCGATTCAGTGTTCGCCGCGCGCTTGCGGGCGAGCAGCAACCGTTACCAGCAGACCAGCCAGACGCCGAACTGCACGCCCGGCAGTTTCATGGGCTCCTACACCAACACTCAAAACCCACCGCGCTTCGCCACCAACCTGACCACCGGCCTGCGCTTTTTCGACCAGGCGCTGACCGTCGGCACGCGCATCACCTACACCTCCGGGCCAACCGTCACCGCCGACAAACCCTGGCAGACCGGCGCCACCACGCCGCAATTGGTCTACCGCGAAGTGGCGCTGGTGGACCTGTTCCTCAATTACAAAGTGCAGGACCACACTCAGTTGAACGTCTCGCTGCAAAACCTCACCGACCGCTACTACCTCGACCCACTGGCGCAGAGCTTCATGCCGGCACCGGGCCGGACGATGCGAGTGAGTATGCAAACCAAGTTCTGATGGAGGCCACAGGCACAGCCCTCGTCCTTGACTGACGGCTGTGCCTACTGCGCCACGCTGCGTATCAACGCCCCGAACAGATCGCAGTGGGAGGCATTGCCCCCGGCACGGGTTTGCTGGGCCGACGCCTTCGCGAACAAGCCCCACATTTGATCTTCGCTGCTTTGAGGATTTCGTTCACTTAACTGACTGGCATTAGGGCAAGCCCTCTCCCACAGCGTCCTCTTCAAGCCTGGCTATTTGGCAAATGCATACTCTCCGCCCCGTTCCACCGCCCTGCGGTAAGCCGGCCGTGCCTGGAATTTTTGCACCCACGCCGCCAGGTTCGGGTACGCCTGCAATTTGCCCTGAGCCTGGGCAATTTCGCCGATAAAGCTCATCTGGATATCCGCACCGCTGAGTTCGTCGCCCACCAGATACGGGTCATGCCCCAGCACATCGTTCAGGTAGCCGAGATAGTTGGCCAGCTCCGACTCAATCCGTGGATGCAGCGGTGCGCCCGCTTCACCCAGGCGGCCGACGTAGAGGTTGAGCATCAGCGGCAGCATGGCCGAGCCTTCGGCGAAGTGCAGCCATTGCACGTAGCGGTCATAGGTGGCAGTGGCCGGGTCTGGCTGCAGTTGGCCGTTGCCGTGGCGGCGGATCAGGTAGTCGATGATGGCGGCGGATTCGATCAGCACCAGGGAGCCGTCTTCGATCACCGGGGATTTACCCAGGGGGTGAACAGCCTTCAGTTCAGGTGGCGCAAGGTTGGTTTTCGGATCGCGCTGGTAGCGCTTGATTTCATAGGGCAGGCCCAGCTCTTCAAGCAGCCACAGGATGCGTTGTGAGCGGGAATTGTTGAGGTGGTGGACAGTGATCATAGCGGGCAGCACCTTGGGGGATTTAGGAGAAGACTACAGGGGAGCGCTGAAGTGCCGCGAATGTGGCTCATGAGTGCTGCGGCCTGCACGGTCAAATGTGGGAGATGTCGAGCTTTAGCGAGGCTTCGATAGCGGCGTATCAGGCAACGTTTATGTCGCGAGTGCCGCCGCCTTCGAAGCCTCGCTAAAGCTCGACATCTCCCACACTGGATTGGTGGCGCTCACGCGAGCAACTGTTCGATCCACGTCACCTGCTGCACAATCTCCTGCACTTTCTGCGTAGGCACCGCCTGCCGAGCTTGTTCGAGGCTGGCCAACGTCTTGCGTTTCTGACGCAACATACGTTGCCACTTCGCCAGAAAATCCGGGCTGCGGGCCTGCATTTGCAATGGGCCGAAGTACAGCTGTTCGGCGCTGTAGGTCACGGCCTCGGCGCGTTCGGCAACGATGATTTCGTAGTAGAAGCGGTTTTCTCGCAGCAGCTCCTCGTGCAGGATCTGGTAGTCGTTTTCCATCAGCCATTGGCGCAGCGGCTGCTCGCCGCCGTTGGGTTGCAGGATCAGCCGTTCGCCGCCGTTCAGGTGCGCCTTGCCGCAGTCGAGGATGCCGCGGATGGTTTCGCCACCCATGCCGCACAGGCTGATGGCGCTGATTTCATCGGCCACCTCGATGGCCGCCAAACCATCGGCCAGGCGCACTGTGATGTGCTGGGCCAGGCCGTTATCGTCCACAGTGCGGCGGGCGGCGTGAAACGGTGTGGTAGCCACCTCCCCCGCCACGGCCGCCGCAATCACGCCACGGCGCATCAATGCCACCGGCAGGTAGGCGTGGTCCGAGCCGATATCGGCCAGGCGTGCGCCAGCCGGCACATGCGTCGCCACGCGCTCCAGGCGCATGGACAAGGTGTGTTCGTTCAACGGTGGTTCCTTATGATTGGCCGGAAAAACGATCCCGGCTGTTGGTCAAGTGCAGCACCATGGCTGCCCGTGCGGCGTCCGGGTCCTGGCGCTTGATCGCATTGTAGATCGCCTCATGCTCCAGGTTCGCCAATTGCCCCAGCTTGGCAAAATCCGCGCCGCCACGCTCGGCGCCCTTGACCTGGGTACGCGGGATCATCCCACTGCCCAGGTGCAGCATGATGTCGGTGAAGAACGTATTGCCGGTGGCTTCGGCGATCAGTTGGTGAAAGCGCTTGTCCTCCTCCACACAGCTGTCGTTGTTGGCCAGCGAGGCTTGATAGTCGTCCAGCGCCTGGCGCATGTGGGCCAGTTGCGCGTCGCTCCTGCGCAGCGCGGCCAGGGCCACGGCCTGCACTTCCAGGCCCAGGCGCAATTCGAGCATGTTGCGCACACTGGCGACCGTGTCCACATGCAGGCGCAAACCGGGCTGGGTGTGCTGCTCCAGCACAAAGGTGCCGATGCCGTGACGCGTCTCGACCAGCCCAGATGCCTGCAGCTTGGACAGCGCCTCACGCACCACGGTGCGGCTCACCCCGTGCTCGAGCACGATGGTGGATTCGGACGGCAGTTTTTCGCCAGGCTTGAGTTGCCCGAGCAGGATGCGCTGGGTCAGCACTTCGACCACACCCTGGGCCAGGTTGGTGGAGCGTTTGCGCACAGGCGCTGGGCTTTCAATGGGCATCGCTACAGGTCCACGGGGTTAGGCAGAAGGGAGCTTACCACCCCGTTCGGAAGCGGTGAGCGTTTGATTCAAAAACCCCCAAGCTTGTATGACAACATATCGAAACCCTCCATACCTCTCGGCTTAGCGCCTGAGCGAGAACCGCATCTTCCCAACCCTCTAAAACAGCTAAATAACCAAAATAACGGATCGAAAGCTGTGCTTATGAAACAAAATTACCGACCAGTGCATTGCGATCCTCAGAAAACCACTTGTATGATGTCTGGCAACAAAACATCTAAACCCGCATAAAAACAATCAGGGGAAGTTTTTAAATGGTGAGCCATCAAAGTCCAGCATCTGCCGCGCCCGAACGCGACTCGGTGCTCGCCCGCACCGTGAGCAAAGTGAAGGGCCATGTGCTCCCACTGTTCGTGATCATGTTCATCCTCAACTACATCGACCGGGTCAATATCGGCTTCGTGCGCACCCACATGGAGCATGACCTGGGCATCGGCGCAGCGGCCTACGGCTTCGGGGCCGGGTTGTTCTTTATCGGTTACGCGCTGTTCGAAGTGCCGTCCAATATGCTGCTGCAAAAAGTCGGCGCGCGTATCTGGCTGACCCGCATCATGTTCACCTGGGGCATCGTCGCCACGCTGATGGCGTTTATCCAGAACGAAACCCACTTCTACATCCTGCGTTTCTTACTGGGCGTGGCGGAAGCCGGCTTCTTTCCCGGGGTGATCTATTACTTCACCCGCTGGCTGCCGGGTGTGGAACGCGGCAAGGCCATCGCCATCTTCCTCAGTGGCTCGGCAGTGGCGTCGTTGATCTCCGGGCCGTTGTCGGGCGCGTTGTTGCAGATCGAAGGGTTTGGCTTGCACGGCTGGCAATGGATGTTTGCCATCGAGGGCCTGGCCTCAGTGGCGCTGGGTTTCTTTGTGTGGTTCTGGCTGGATTCCCAGCCCCATGATGCCAAGTGGCTGACCCGAGAAGAGCAGGATGCGCTGGTAGAGGCCATCGACCAGGAACAGCGCGAGCGTGAAGCCCTGACCACGGTCAAGCCAACCATTGGCAAGCTGCTCAAGGACCGCCAGATCCTGCTGTTTTGCGCCCTGTACTTCTGCATTCAATTGACGATCTATGCCGCCACCTTCTGGCTGCCGAGCATCATCAAGAAGATGGGTGACCTGAGTGATGTGCAGGTCGGCTTTTTCAACTCGATCCCCTGGCTGATATCGATTATTGCCATGTATGCCTTTGCCTCGCTGTCCGGCAAATTCAAATTCCAGCAAGCCTGGGTCGCCGCGGCGTTGCTAATAGCAGCGGCGGGCATGTTCATGTCCACCACCGGCGGGCCGATTTTCGCCTTCGTAGCGATCTGCTTTGCGGCGATCGGTTTCAAATCCGCGTCGTCGCTGTTCTGGCCGATCCCCCAGGGCTACCTGGATGCGCGCATCGCCGCTGCCGTGATCGCACTGATCAACTCCATCGGCAACCTGGGCGGCTTCGTCGCACCGACTACCTTCGGCTTTCTGGAGCAGACCACCGGCTCGATCCAGGGCGGCCTCTACGGTTTGGCCGGCACCTCGGTGCTCGCCGCAGTCCTGGTGTTCTTTGCCAAGACCGCCCCCTCTGCCGCATTGACTTCGCCACACGCGGTGCCAACGAGCGCCGCCCTCAGCAAACCGCTTTGAGCCTCCTTAGGAACTTGCCATGAATACGCCCGTCGTCACCCATTTCCAAGTCATCCCCGTGGCCGGCCACGACAGCATGCTGCTCAACCTGAGCGGCGCCCATGGGCCGTTCTTTACGCGCAATATCGTGGTTCTCAAGGACAGCTCGGGCAACACCGGCGTGGGTGAAGTGCCCGGTGGCGAGCGCATCCGCGAAACCCTGGAAGACGCGCGCAGCCTGGTGATCGACCAGCCGATTGGCCAGTACCAGCGCGTACTCAACCAGATGCGCAGCACCTTTGCGTCGAGGGATTGCGCGGGTCGCGGCCTGCAAACCTTTGACCTGCGCATCACCATTCATGCCGTCACCGCCATGGAAGCCGCGCTGCTCGACCTGCTGGGCCAGTTCCTCGAAGTGCCGGTGGCCGCCCTGCTCGGCGAGGGGCAGCAGCGTGATGCGGTGAAAATGCTCGGCTACCTGTTCTACGTCGGCGACCGTAGCGCCACCGACCTGGCTTACCGCAATGAGGCCGACAGCGACGACGCGTGGTTCCGCCTGCGCCATGAAACAGCCCTGACCGCCGACGCCGTGGTACGCCTGGCCGAAGCCGCCAAAGCCAAATACGGTTTCAACGACTTCAAGCTCAAGGGCGGCGTATTGAGTGGCGATGCTGAAATCGAAGCGGTCACCGCGCTGGCTGAACGCTTTCCCGATGCGCGCATCACCCTCGACCCAAATGGCGCGTGGTCATTGAAAGAAGCCATCCGCCTGTGTCGTGACCAACATCACGTGCTGGCCTACGCCGAAGACCCTTGTGGCGCGGAAAACGGTTACTCGGGCCGTGAAGTCATGGCCGAATTCCGCCGCGCCACGGGCCTGAAGACCGCGACCAACATGATCGCCACCGACTGGCGTGAAATGGGCCACGCCATCCAGCTGCAATCGGTGGACATCCCCCTCGCCGACCCGCACTTCTGGACGATGCAGGGCTCGGTGCGCGTCGCGCAGATGTGCAACGACTGGGGCCTGACCTGGGGCTCGCACTCCAACAACCACTTCGATATTTCCCTGGCGATGTTCACCCAAGTGGCGGCTGCCGCGCCCGGTGAGATCACCGCCATCGACACCCACTGGATCTGGCAGGACGGCCAGCGCCTGACCCGGGAACCGCTGAAGATCGAAGGAGGTTACGTGAAGGTGCCGGCCAAGCCAGGCCTGGGTGTGGATATCGACATGGACGCCGTGGCCAAGGCCCATGAGCTGTACAAAGGCATGGGCCTTGGGGCGCGGAATGACAGTGTGGCGATGCAGTTTTTGATTCCGGGTTGGACCTTTAACAACAAGCAGCCTTGTTTGGTGCGGTAAATCGGCTTTTTGAATGCCCACCGCGATTTGAGCGTGACGCAAAAAATCCGATGCCCAGACAGGCATCGGATTTTTATTTCATAAAGCCAACAGTCAGGTCAGAAGCCTGGCTGTCTGACATCCGGCACGTCTGCCAGAGGCCTCTTTGCGCTACTGCCGATTGGCGACTTCGAGATCCGCCGCTTCCTGCTCGAGGCCAGAGAGATCAGTGCCATTGATCATCGGCCCATAACGGCGGCTGAATTCCCAGTTGTAGGGCACGTGGTCTTTGCTGATCCCGTTGTCCCAATTCACCGACCAGGTCATCAGGCCCTTGATCGACAATCCTTTGTCGTCCAAACGCTTGAATGCATTGGTCACGGCTGTGGGGTTGATCACATAACCGGTGGCGGCCGCGTCGACGTTCGCGGGGAGGCCAATGACGAACTTGTCTGCCGGGATTCTGGTAAACCCGCGCGTTCCGCTCACCAGACTTTCGGTCAGGTAAAACAGGAAGTCCTCTTTCATCGCGTCGTTGTTCTGGGCAATCCAGGCACCGCTGCCGTTGTTGACCTCCTGCACCCAGATCCCGTCGCCACCCTGGTTGTAATACTGCGGGGCGATGAAGTCGTAATAGCCTTCCAGCGCTTGGATGTAACCGACGTATTTGCCGGCGGTGGTCAGATACGGAAACTCCGGCGCCATGCTGATAATGAAGTGTTTGCCTTGACCGGCGTAGTGGTCCTTGACCAGTTTCAACGCGGCGGGCAGGACAGTCTTGTTGTCGGCGAAATCAATCGCGCTCTGTTCAAGATCTATGTCCAGGCCATCAAAGCCATAGGTTTCCACCAGGCGGATAATCTCGTTGGCCAGTGGCTGTTCGTTGCCTTTATGCAGCTCGATGTGCGCATCGGCGCCGCCAAGGGAAATCAGCACCGCCCTGCCCTGGCTGTTCAGCACGCCGACCTGGCGGCGGAACTCGGCGTCGGACAGGTTGTACGGCTTGAAGGTCGGGATCCCGTTGCCCTTCATGAAGGCCACGGCCACCACGTTGTAATCCCTTGGTACGTCCGCCAGGCTCATATTGGCGAACTGGCCACGCTGGTAGCCGTCGCTCGGGCCGGCAGGCCAGTTGTGCCAGAAGCCCATGAGGATTTTTTTGCCGGCAATGCTCGGCATCAGCGAAGCGGCATCGTTCAGCGGTGATTTCAGTAAGGTAAAGTCAATATTTGACATGTTCTAATCCTTCAGAACGTGTGGGTTTAACGGCGCGGGCTTATTTGAAGTCCACGTCGAAGGCTTGATAGAAAGCGTTGCCGGTGTTGGCGACGATCCACATCAATACAATCACATGCTGGCCCTTTTTGTTGGCCGGCAGTTTCACTTCATGATTGACCTTGGCCTTCAGTTCGCCTGCATGGCTGAAGTACGGCACCTGGGTATAGAAGTCTTCGGCGAATGGCTGGGTTTCCAGTTGTGCGCGGGTGATGCGCTGTTTCGGATCCCAGCCATCCTTGGTGATCAGCCAGCGATAGCCACGGGTGGTGTGCGGCGCGGTGTATTCCCAGGTGACCTTGAAGGTCTGGCCCGGCTCGACATTGAGCAATGGCCAGGTGAAGGCGCGGTTGAGTTTCTTGGCCATTTCCTCGTTGGTGAAGTTGATGCAGTCACGGGCATCGGTCTTGCCGCCGCTGAGGATGAAGCCGTCGGCGGGTGGGGTGACGCTGTCACTGTCGGTTTGATAAGGCGCCGGGAACGGACCGGCCACCAGTGCCGGGAAGTTCTTGCCGCCTTCCATTTCATTGACCTGCCAGGTAGCCAGCAGGCCGAGTTCCACGGCGACCGCGCCACGGCTGGAGGGGGATGTGACACGACCATGGCGAAGAGGTGTCTGGGTTTGTGGTTTGTTCATTTTGTAACTCCATTGCTAGTGATTAAGAACTCTCCTTTCTTGAAGGAGAGGACCTCAAACTAACGGAGTTGCTTTTTTTTGCCACAGGCCCATTTCTCACTCGTTTTCGCTTCATGAGGAAACAATCCTGAAAACACTGGATATAAAACCAGTATTATGGAAATAACCTACGCTACCAGTGGTCGACTTCCTACAAGACCAGGCGCAAATGAACACAGCTTCTCTCGTGAATCGCCTTATCACGTTCGTAAGGGAAAAAAGGACGACAAAGGGGACGTATCTATTTTCAATCCAATAGAACCGTCCCCTTTTTGGTCCATCAGGGTTTGCCGATGACGGACTTTTTTTTAATTGTGGTCGCGGCAATCGGTTGCACCGTCAGTTCCACACCTAATGCCAACATCAGCTTCTGGATCGTCTCATAACGCGTCTTTGAGCCGCCTTTCAGGGTTTTATACAAGCTCTCCCGATTAACCCCCGCTGCCTCGGCAACCTTGTTTACGCCCTGGGCCTTGGCTACCTCGGCAAGCGCCTTCATAAGGACCTGCGGGTCGTGAGATGCCATGCTTTGCGCAAGATAAGCACTGATGGTTTCTGGGCTATCGAGGAAGCGTGAAGCCTCATAGGCGCTGGTGCCGGCTGTGTCCAGCTCGAGGATCGGCATGTCCTCGGGTTTGAATGTTGATTCACTCACTTTATGTACCTCGCAGGACTCAGGGCTCCTGCCGATTATTTTCGTCGCCTGTAGCCTATTGGCTACTTTTTTATAGTTTCCAGCAAATTCTTAACTCCGGTGAGGGCTGCACGAAAAAATCCTATCCAGCGCCCGCTCATACACCTGCGAGGACAATTCCTACAAGGAGCCATAGCGCCTTGCTCCCTTGCCTACAGTTGCGTCAGAATCCGCCGGCTTGTGCGCTTGAGTGGGCGTCTCTAAGGTGGCTCGGTCGCTGACATCTCAGTGATCGGGTTTAGTAGCCCGAGTGACAACATAAAGTGCATGAGCCTCATCGATCAGATGTTCTTGTCTGTGCTTGATGGTGGCTGTGCGCAGGGCGCCTTCGGGCGCGCCGGCTTTGTGTGTTTCCCCGGTCTACTAACCTGCGTACAGCCGCCACCCTTTCGTTTAGTAGCGATGAGGTGTTGGCCCCTAAACAGGTACAACACACATGTTCAAAGTTACGCCTAACCCTCCAAACGATCCCGACCTGAAACTTAATCAGGCGGCACACCGTGCGATTGATCACTACCTCAACGCCGACGCCGAACCGCCCCAACCTCCTCCACCCTCGACCACGCTGTTCTGCGTTGCCGACGATGCCAACCCTGAAATGCTGATTGCCAATAGCTATGAAACTTTTTCTTCGGTCACCGCGTTGCTGCTTGACCTGTCGGATGAGCTGACGGGAAAACAGCGAGATGTAGCGCTGGCGATTCATCAATTGAGTGAGCTGGGGATGTTGCTGGTGGATAAGTTGATGGAACGGGAGGTTGCTGTAGCGGGTAGCTAAACGTCCATTACGTCAAAAGATCGCCGAGCCTTCATACTCCTTCAAGACGACTCGGCGATTTTCCTTGGCCTTGAAAATCCCCCCCCTTAATCAGGTTTTTTGATTTTTCATCAGTTTCAGTAAATGCCCAGGCCAGCGCCATCGCGCGGTGGGCCGATCAATGCTATCTGCCAGGGTGTCTACCAGAGAGCGCGTCTTCAAGGGGTCGGTTGCGGCCTCCACGATGACACTGCGCGACTGCCTGTCTTCAACTGAAGGCGCCACGGCCCGACGCGGCTTTCCGGTCGCCGGGTCCATCATGTAACCCGCTGCCTTGCCTTTTTTGGTGATGGTCCAGATGCCATCCGTGTTGATAAGCACGGGTTCATCGAATGTGAGCGTTACCTCTTCGGCCACTGTGACCACCATATTGTCATTGACACTTATCGGCGTGTAAGTAGCGAACTCCCTGCCCAGAGAAGCTTGCGTGGTACCTCCAGTGGAAAATTTCAGTACCATTTGTTCGAGGAAGGCAATGCTACCCATGTTGCTCAGCGCGCCGAAGTCCGGGTTCAGGACATGACGCAAAAAACCCTGTTCGAGGCGGGTAGAGTCAATTGCCGAGCCGTTCAGAATGCGTGATGCCGTAGCGACGTCATGCTCCTTGAAGTTGAACGTCACCCGGCGCCCCTCCTGATTGTAGCCATTGTTACCGCTCAAAAGCTGGCGACCGTTATCGTGATGACGATAGTTGCCGAGGTCGTAGGCCAGCATATCGACATACGCCAGGTCGGCACCTTGCTCCTGCGCATAAGCGTACATTTCTGACAGCAGACTGCGATCATCACGAGTAAGGAAGTCGTAATTGCTTTGGGCCATGTTGCGAAGGGTCAGGGTGCCTTCAGCCACCGCCGGTTCATGTCCCAGAAAGAGCCGAGAAATCATGAGTTCGCGCCCGATGACGGAACCTGAAGCAGCGCTGACCCGTTGTTCATTAAGGCGAACCTCTTGCCAGGCTGCACGCCGTTCGTTGACGGTGAACACACCGCTTTCGTCGCGAGCAATCAGAGTCAATTGATCGACCGTAAGGCCTTTGAAAGGGTTACTGGCAAAACCGTTGGCGAAGGCGGTGGCTCGTTTAGCGCGCTCAAGTAATGCCAGAACGTGAGTATCGGGAACTTCAGCATCATGCTGAGTCTTGTCAGTGAAATATCTTTCGTCGCTGATCGCGTCGAGCGGATTGGAGAGGTTGTGTCCTGGGTCTACTTGGCGGAGGCGGGCGTCACGGCTAGCAGCGTCACTTAATTGCCTCGCCAGTATCGATAAGGTGCTGACGGAATCGGCTTCAACTTTAACAACGGTGGGCGCGTCGCCATTGTCTTGAACAGACGATACCGAGGCTGGGGTTGAGTCACGGGCAACAGTGCTTCCCAGGCGGTTACTCGTTAACGACCTATCAACATTTATATTTACCATGAGTGCACCCGCGATCGATTAATAACGCTAGGGAAACAAAGTCATTCCAATTAATAAAAAGACTAAATAACTACGCACAGACAGACCATACATCGGCTTCGAACCAAGTGACGCACTCATGATTTTCACCCTTAAATTAAAGGTCAGTGTCGATACATCAGTAGGATTCACGCCTCAACACTGCATGATTTACAGCTTCAAGTAAGCCGGCCGCTTCCTAAAAACACGAAGTCCCCATCTGTAATACCGAGCAGTAGGACTCCGTCAGCCACTTCGTAGTCCCGCTTCCCCTCTACCTTAACCGCCCGTTTCAAGTCATGCTGCGCCCGTTGCCAAACGCCTCGACGCAGTACGTGGAGATCCGCGACGCCAACCACTTCAGCTTTATGTCCCAGCGGCCACGGCCGGTGATCCAGCAACAGGCGATCACGCTGATCAGCGAGTTCCTGGCACGCTGAGCCTATCAATCCAGGACCACGGCGATGAATAGCGGCAAAAAAACCACCTTCGCCTATCAAGCGGTGTACCGCTACCTCATCGAATTGATCGAGGCCAGCCCTGCCGATGGCGCACGCAAATTGCCGTCCCTGCGCCAACTGGCCCAGCGCCTGGGCGTGTCGGTGTCGACCACCAAGTACGCGTATGCGTTGCTCGAAGACGAAGGACGGATCCAGTCCAAACCCAAGCTCGGGTATTTCATCACGCCGAGCGCGGCTCCCGCCCTCACCCAAGCCTCATCACCTTTGCTCGATCAGGTCTTCGCCAACGCACGCCAGCCCGGCACGCTGGCCCTGAGCAGCGATGCCCCGGCGATGCTGCTGTCGCTGGAGCAGCCGTTGTTGATGCTGGAGCGTGAACTGGCCCGACAATACCCGCGCTCACTGGCACCGCTGTATCTGCCATTGGGCGAGCCCGAATTGCGCGCCGCCTTGGCCGAACGCTACAGCCGTTCCACCGAGCACTACTGGCAGGCCGACCAGGTGTATATCGGCTCGGACCTGCACAGTGTGCTCGAGGTTGCGCTCAATGCCCTGGACCTGGCGGGCACGCTCGCGCTGGTGGAGTCACCGTGTTCGTGGGCGATCCTGCGGCAATTGCAGGCGGCGAACATCCGCGTGATCGAGCTGCCGCTCAATGTGGAGGGGCGTTTCGATCTGGCTGCGCTCAGCGCGTTGCTGCAGCGTGAGCCCATTCGGCTGGCGGTGCTGTCATCGACCGTGAACAGCCCCCAGGGCGGAATAATGCCGGCGCAGGATAAACAGCAGATCTGCACGCAATTAACCCAGCGCGGGATCTGGCTGTTCGAAAACGACACCTACGGCGAGCTGTACTTTGGCCCACAACCAGCACGTTATCGCGATTATGCCGACCCGCAGAAACTGCTGGTGTTCTCGACCTTCGACAAAGTCATCGGCTCGGAGGCGCCCTATGGCTATGTGCTGTGTCGCGGCGCCGGGGCACAGTTGCAGCGGCTGTTTCTGGAGCGCGGCTTTCGCCTCTCGCCGATCCGCCAGAAAGCCATTGCCAAGCTGTTCACGTCCAAGCGCATCGACACTCATCTGAAGGCGTTGCGGGCTTTGCTGCTGGAACGCATGATGCAGCTCAAAGCCTTGCTGCACACCCACGGCGATGACCTTTGGCGAGTGGTTGAACCCCACGGTGGCGCAAGCTTTTGGCTTGAGGCCACGCGCCCGGTCGAGATGCGCCAGGTGTTCGAGCACTTGCTGAACCAGCGCATCGTCATCGCCCCCGGCGAACTGTTCAGCCAACATGGCGCCTGGCCCCATCACCTGCGCCTGAGCTACACCCTCGACTGGAGCAAAGACATTGCCCAGGCCGTCAAGCAACTGGCCCAGGCGCTGCGTCAAAGTCCATAGCAATGCCGGTCTTCGGGGAAACGGCCATGGCGCACATCATCGGCAAACCGCTCGCAGGCATCGCGGATCACCGTACCAACATCCGCGTACTGTTTGACGAAGCGCGGCATCGACCCGCCGCCCAAACCCAATACATCCTCGGTGACCAACACCTGGCCGTCGCACGCCGGCGATGCCCCGATACCGATCGTGGGTTTACTTGAGTCCAGGGTGATCTGCCGCGCCACGCCCTCAGCCACGCCTTCCAACAACAGGCTGAAAGCACCCGCCTCCAGGTTGGCGCGGGCATCTGCGGCAATCACTGCGCCGGTTTCGGCGGTGAGCCCCTGGGCCTTGAACCCGCCCATCACATTGACGAACTGCGGCATCAGCCCCACATGGGCCATCACTGGAATACCGCGCGCCACCAGAAACTCAACCGTGCCCGCCAACGCCTGGTTGGCTTCCAACTTGACGGCATCGCACCCCGTGCGCGCCAGCACCTGGGCGCAGTTGCGAAAGGCCTGCTCGTTGGACTCCTGGTAACTGCCAAACGGCATGTCGGCGATCACGCAGGCCAAGCGCGTGCTGTCGACCACCGCCCGGGTGTGGCCGATGATTTCTTCGAGCTGCATGCTCAACGTCGAGGCACGGCCATAGCCGACCATGGCCGTGGAGTCACCGACCAGAATGAAGTCGACAATCGGGTCAATCAGCTTGGCGATAGCGCTGGTGTACGCGGTGAGGGAGACGATTTTCTGCTGGCCTTTCATTGCGACCAGTTGCGGGACGGTGGTGCGTTTAGTGCGGGTGTGGATGCTCATCGGGGTCTTCCGTTTGTGCTGAGTACCCGGCCTGATTATTGGCAAAACGCTACACCGTTCAATGCACAGATTGCCGCAAAAAAGCGACCCAGCCCACCGCTTGGTCGCGCGCTAACTACCCAAGGTGGCCGCACGCACTTCACTGGGGGTCTGCCCGTAACGCGCCTTGAACGCCCGGGAGAAATGCGCCTGGCTAGTAAACCCGTGGCGGTAGGCAACCTCGCCCACATCCAGCCCCCTGACCTGTTGGCTGCTTAACAATGCGTGAGCCAGTTGCAAGCGTTTTTCCTGGATGAAACGTCGGGGCTGCGTGTCCTCCAAGGCAAACAGCCGTGCCAGGTGCCGGGCAGAGATCCCGGTCTGGACCGCAACCCGCTCACAGCTCAAGGTCGGGTCGGCCAATTGATCCCGAATGCATTGTTTGGCGGCCAGCAGGTAGGAAGCGCTCAAGGCGTTGATCCGGCGGTGCCCCACCTGCCCGGCGATGATGTTTCCCAATAACTCGAATGCGTCGTCCTGATAGCTCCCCGCATCCTGGCTCAAGGGGTGTTGGAAAAAGCTGCGGGTGCGTTCGCCGAGGGTGCGCAGCAACAAGCGCTGCACGCCCGTGTGGGCGCTGATTTTCAACGCATGGTCAAAACGGCTCAAACAGCGACTGGCAAAGACGTCCTGGGGCACATCGAAAATGAACTGGCGCATCGGCCCGGAAAATCCGAACAAGTAAGGCTTGTCGGTGCGATAGACCATCAACTCGCCGGGCTCCAGTAACTGGCAGTGGCCGTTCTGAAAGAAAAACGAACCGCTGCCCGTCACCAACGACACGAAAATCGAAGCCTTGGGCACTGCGCGAATCATCGAGCCATCGCGCTCTACCACGTGTTCATTCCCGACGATATGTGCCAGGCGCATGCTGTCCAGGCTCAGGTTGTCCTGGGTCGCGGTAAACCCGGCATCGCTGTACGACGAACATTTGAGGCCCACCAGCGTGGACGCGTTGTATTGCTCCCAAAAGGCCAGGCGCTGGTCGAGGGGGATGCTGTCGGTACTGGCTCGCCGAGTGTCGAGCATGGCGCATGGAGTCATTTTTATTCTTCTCATGGCAGCGGGAAGTTGCCCTGGCCCAGGCAGGGCCAAATTCGGGGTTTGCATAGAACTCATTAATATCTGAACAACCCGGAGTGTCAACTCATTGCCCCGGCGTAAACGACCACCGGACACCCGGCCGAAGCCGCGTCCGATACAGGCAAGCATCCGGTCGGTTGCGATCAAACTGCCCACGCCTTAGCGCCCTAAAGTGGCCCTGCATCCCCCACAAGCAGAGGCCGAACATGCCCGAATCAGCCAGTACCGAATTTTGGAAAGACCTGCAGCCAATCGCCAACTGCTTCAAGCCCGACGCCAAGCCCGAGGTGTACCTGCCTAACGCCGCCAGCGACGACTTGCGGCTGTATGTGCCGTTCACCGAAACCGTATCTTCACGCCCACTGTGGATTTCCCCCAGCGAAAACCGCTGGTGCGACATTTTAATGTCCAGCCACGCGGGCCTGGTCAATCGGCACTACCACCCCCACGAAGTGTTCGCCTACACCCTTTCGGGCAAGTGGGGCTATCTGGAGCACGACTGGACCGCCACCGCAGGCGATTTTGTCTACGAGACCCCGGGCGAAGGCCACACGCTGGTGGCCTATGACCACCCGGAGCCAATGCGCGTGTTTTTCATCGTCAAGGGCCCGCTGATCTGGCTCGACGAAGCCGGTGAGCCCAACGGCTATTTCGATGTGCACTCCTACATCGACCTGTGCCGCAAACACTACGACAAGGTAGGCCTGGGCGCTGACGCGGTGGACCGCCTGTTCCGCTAAACCCGTTGTTTCGGAGAACCAACATGGCTGACAACAATAATAAAGCCGGTTACGAAAACACCTTGCTGTGCGTACTGTTCCTCACTTTTGGCTTCGTGTTTTTCGACCGTTTGGCCCTCGCGTTTCTGTTTTCGTTCATGGCCAACGAACTGCAACTGAGCAATAGCCACTTGGGCATGCTGTCCTCAGTACTCGCCTTGGCCTGGGCGCTGTCCGGCGCGTTGGTGGGGGCCTGGTCAGACCGCCGTGGTGTGCGCAAGCCGCTGCTGATCATCGCGGTCATTCTGTTTTCCCTGTGCTCAGCGCTGTCGGGGCTGGTCACTGGGTTTCTCAGCCTGCTGCTGTTTCGCGGGATCATGGGCCTGGCCGAAGGGCCGATTCTGCCGCTGTCTCAGTCGTTGATGGTCGAAGCCTCGTCGCCCCATCGACGGGGCCTGAACATGGGGTTGTTGCAGGGTTCGGCGGCGGGGCTTTTGGGCGCTGTGATCGGGCCACCGGTGTTGATCGCCCTGGCTGAAGCCTACGGTTGGCGCCATGCATTCATTGTGTCGCTGGTGCCAGGGCTGCTGATTGCCTGGCTGATCTGGCGCTATGTGCGCAACGACGAACCGCGCCAGGCGCCAAGGGTCAGCGACCAGCCAGCCGGCAACCGCCTGGCCTTGCTGAGAAGCCGCAATATCGTGCTCTGCACCCTGATCAGCTGCGTGTTCCTGACCTGGTTCATCATCCTGATCTCCTTCACCCCCACGTTTCTGGTCAGCGTTCGCGGCTATAGCCCCTCGAGCATGGGCGCGATCATGAGTTGCCTGGGCGCCGCCTGGGTGCTGTGGGGGTTTGGGGTACCGGCGATTTCCGACCGCATCGGCCGCCGCCCGACGCTGGTGCTGTTTTCACTGGTTGCCGCGTGCTGCCCGCTGGCCCTGCTGTTTGCGCCGTCGCCGTTGATGCTCGGCGTACTGATGGTACTGACCTACACCGGGCTTGGCTGCTTCACGTTGTTTATGGCGACCATTCCCGCCGAGACCGTTCCCCGCGAAGTGATGGCCACCGCCTTGGGCATGATCATGGGCGTTGGTGAGCTGGTGGGGGGCTTTGTCGCGCCGACCGTGGCCGGTTTTGCTGCCGATCGATTCGGCCTGTCCATCGTGATGTGGATGTCCTGTGGCGGTGCGTTGCTGGCCGCCGTGCTGGCCTTGTTCCTCAAGGAAACCGCCCCCGCGGTACTGCGCCGTCGATTGCCCGCCACCCCAATCCTGCAAGGAAACCAACCATGAAAGCATTGCGTTGGCATGCCGCCAAAGACTTGCGCCTGACCGACCTACCCGAACCCTCCCCCGGGCCTGGCGAAGTGCTGGTGCAAGTGGCCTACTGCGGGATTTGCGGCAGCGACCTGCACGAATACCAGGACGGCCCGCACTCGATTCCCCAACACACGCCCCATCCCCTTTCGGGTTGCCGTGCACCGATGACCCTGGGCCACGAATTCTGCGGCCAGGTGGTTGCCCTTGGCGACGGCGTCCACCACGTGCACCTCGGCAGCCGTGTGGCGGTCGAGCCAGAGTACCGCTGCGGCACGTGCGCGTATTGCCTGGAGGGCAGCTACAACCTGTGCCAGTCCATGGGCTTCATCGGGCTGATGGGTCACGGCGGTTTTGCCGAGCGGGTGGTGGTGCCGGTCTACATGCTCCATCCATTGCCCGACGTGGTGAGCTTCAAGCAAGCCGCCGTGTTGGAGCCCGCCGCCGTGGCCTTCCATGCGCTGAATCAAAGCAGTTTGCAAGCCGGCGACAGTTGCGTGGTGTTCGGCCTGGGGCCCATCGGCCTGCTGTTGATCATGCTTGCCCGGCTGCGCGGTGTAGCGCGGGTTTACGCGGTGGACATCAACCCCCAGCGCTTGCAGCTGGCCCGTGAACTCGGGGCCAGAGAAGCGCTCGATGGCCGCGACCCTGACCTGCAGCAGCGCCTGCGCGACCTGAGCGACGGCGGTATCAACACCGCGTTCGAGGCCGCCGGCAGCCAACAGACCTTGACCCATGCCCTGCACTGCCTGCGCAAAGGCGGCGAAGCAGTGCTGGTGGGATTGATGGGTGAGGTGCAGATCGACGCCTTCCATCTGGTCAACCACGAGTTGCGGCTGCTGGGCAGCGTCGGTTATCGCCATGCCTACCCGGCACTGATCGCGTTGCTGGCCAGCGGGCGCCTGGACCTGGCCCGCATCGTCACCCGCAGCGTGGCACTGGAGCATGCCGTCGAACACGGTTTCGAGGGCCTGTCTGCCGACAAGAGCCAGATCAAGGTGCTGGTCAACCCCACGCCGTCCCTGGCCCATCAATGAAACACCCGCTCGTCACAACAACAATAAAAAGAGTCCCTGACCATGAACACTCCACTGCGTTTGTGCATTTGTTTGCTCGCCGTATCCCTGCTTCCCCAGGCGTGGGCGCAAACCCCCGAAGGCCCGCTGGCTGACCTTGGCGAACAACTGGCCGGCTACGGCATCCAGCCCCATGTGCAGTTCTGGAGCCTGTCGATGAAGAACCTCGATACCGGCCCGCGGCCCCACAGTTTCGGCAACAGTGGCGACCTGTTCATCGGCGCCGACATCAACCTCGGCCCCCTCGCCGGCCTGGACAGTTCCGCCATTCATATCGAAGAAACCCTGTTCATTCTCGACCAGGGCACCGGGCAACCGACGTCACGCAACTGGCAAGGCGCTGCCGGCAGCTACTTTGCCGGGGCGCCGATTCACAACGACATCACCAGCAACCAACTGAGCCTGCTGACCGTCGAACACCAATGGCTCGACGGCCGACTCGACCTGCACGTGGGCCGCACCAACGCCCGGCGCTATTTCTATATCTACAACTGCGACACCGTGGTCACCTGCAACGACCCGATCATCGACGCGTCCACCGGCGTGCTGCCACCGCCGTATGGCGCCTGGGGCGGCTACCTGAAATACCAGGTAAACCCCAGCCTGTACGTGCACGCGGGGGTGTTCGAATCCAACCCGATGGACTACCTGAAAAAACGCAACGGCCTGGATTTCAGCACCGAAGACGCCAGCGGCACCAGCGTCCTGCTGGGGCTCGGCAGCAAGCCGGGGGATGACACCACGCAATACGAGCTCAACGCTTACTTCAATACCGCCAGGCAGGTCGACCCGTTGACCGCAGCCAGCGACCACGGCACTGCCGGGGCCTTCTTCAAACTCCGCCAGACGCTGTGGCGCGCCAACCTGCAAGGTTTGCAGGTGTTCGGTTCGCTGTCGGCGGCCGCCGATGACAAGCAGCCCTTCAGCCATTTTGCCGAAGCCGGGCTGACCTACCTCGCGCCCTTCGACCGGCCCCAGGACAAGCTCAACGTCAAGGCCAGCTACCTGCGGGTCAACCCTCACCAATTGGCTTTCCAACAGCGGCTACGGACCGACAACAACGGCAACCCGCGCCTGGGCGAACGGGACGTCTACGCCCTGGAAGCCAACGCGCACGTTGCGCTGAGCCGCAACCTGTCCATTGAGCCGAGCGTGCAATACCTGATCAATCCAGACAATTTCTACAACCCCGGCGCGCGGGAACTGAGCGGCAATGGTTTTGTGGTGGGGCTGCAAGTGATGCTGGATGTCGGCTCCCTGCTGGGGCTGTGAAGTTTTTTATCGTCAACGAGGTAATTGTCATGACCCAATCCCCTGCGCACACGTTCGACTACATCGTAGTCGGCGCAGGTTCAGCCGGCTGTGTGCTGGCTAACCGACTGTCCACCGAGCCTGGAGTTTCTGTGTGCCTGGTGGAGGCTGGGCCCAGTGATCGCAAGCTTTTTCCGGGCGCTTACATTCGCACGCCGGCGGGTATTATCCGCTTGATCGCCAACCCGCGATGGAACTGGATGCATCAGTTCGAACCCCAACCGAGCAGCGCTGACAAACCGATCCCCTGCCCTCGCGGGCGAGTCTGGGGCGGTTCGAGTGCAATCAACGGCATGATCTATGTGCGCGGGCACCGCAGCGATTACGACCAATGGGAAGCCGCTGGAAACCGCGGCTGGGGCTACGACGCGCTGTTGCCGTACTTTCAGCGCTCCGAGCATTTCGAGCCCGGCCCTTCACCCTGGCATGGGCAGAAAGGCGGACTGAATGTCGCCCGACAACGCAGCCTGGCGCCGGTCAACGCCGTGTTTCATGAGGCAGGCGCGCAGATGGGCTGGCACTACAACGACGACTTCAATGGTGCGGAACAGGAAGGCTATGGCGCGTTTCACGTCACCCAGATCAACGGTGAACGCTGCAGTGCCGCTCGGGCATTTCTCTACCCGGCGCTGCCGCGAACCAACCTGACCGTGTTCAGCGAAACCCTCACCCATCGCGTATTACTCGATGGCTCTCGCGCCGAGGGTGTTGAAGTCAGCCAGGGAGACCGCACGTTCACACTCAAGGCCCGGCGTGAAGTAATCCTCTGCGCTGGCAGCATCAACTCGCCGCAACTGTTGTTGCTGTCCGGTATCGGACCCGCCGAAGAACTGGCACGCCACGCAATTACCCAGCGCCACGAACTGCCGGGCGTCGGGCAAAACCTTCAGGATCATCAAGACATTGTCTTGATGTACCGCAGCGACAGTGATCTGGGATACGGGCTGTCGCTACGTGGGGTGTTGCCGCTGGCGGCCGCACCGTTTCAATACCTGGCAGCGCGTCGCGGGCCATTGACGTCGAACACCGTCGAATCCGGTGCTTTTTTACGCCTCCACCCCGCCGACGCCGCCCCGCAGTTGGGCTTGATCGTGGCTCCGGCCTTGAAGAACCAGCCCCAACGCCTGATTCCCGTAGGCCATGGCATCAGCTTGCATGTCGCGGTGATGCATCCCAAAAGCCGTGGTCGCGTGCGCCTGCGCTCAGCCGACCCACAGGACAGGCCGCTGATCGAGGGCAACTTCCTCAGCCATCCGGATGATTTGCACACCTTGGTCGAAGGTTTTCGCCTGGTACGTCGGTTGGCGGCAACCCCAGCCTTTACCAAACGCCTGCAGGGTGAATTAGTGCCTGGGCCGAACGTCAGCAGCACAGCGCAGATCGAGCAGTGGATCAGGGAAAACCTGGGGACCGTGTTTCACCCGGTGGGTACCTGCAAAATGGGCAATGACCCCATGGCCGTGGTCGACGATCAATTGCGGGTTCACGGCCTGCAAGGCTTGCGGGTCGCCGATGCGTCGATCATGCCGACGCTGGTTACCGGCAACACCAATGCCGCCGCGATCATGATCGGCGAGAAAGCGGCCGACTTGGTGCGGTTTTTAAACTGATATCATCCAAGCCTTTATCCATCAGGCAAAAAAGACATGAACCGCCAGAAAAAACTGCAACAGCTATTCAAGGCCAAAGCCAAAAAGGCCAGCGCTAAATTGGCGCCGAAAAGCAAAGAGAAATACATCAGTAAAGCGGACCGCGCGAAGCTGGAAGCGCAGGCCAATCCAGAGTCAACGACCGGTGCTGAAACGCCCAGCTGAAGCGCTAGCCTGCGAGCTCACCGAGTGGACGGCTGCGGACATAGCCCCGGGTGCCAGGCCATTGCGCATCGACTCCCCGGTTCAAAGCCTAGGGCATACTCCTGCGCCAGGATGTTGGCCAAGCGCTGATCCTGGTGGGTTTGAAAGCCTAGGCGCCGATAGAACGGCGCATTCCACGGCACGTGCTCAAAGGTGGTCAGCGTCACCGCACGCAGGTGATGGGCGCGCGCATGATCCATCGCCGTCTCAATCAGTTTTCGCCCCCACCCCTGGCCTTGCAGCGGCAAAGCCACCGATACCTCATGGATATGAAGGTCGTCACCCATACGCTCTGCGCTGAGAAAACCTTGAGGCTGGGCGTGCGCGTCGACAACAACCCAACAGGTCGATAGCGCGATCCACTGCCGATGACGATCGAAGCTGATCGGCTCGGCATCCGCCAGCCAATCCAGCCGACCGATCATCCGGAATGCCTGGGCAGCAGAGCGCTCAATGCCGGGCAATAACACGGCATCCTCCGCTCGCGCCAGGCGAATACGGCCGAGCTGCTCAGCAACCACTCAAGGCCACCTGGGGTCGTTCGCCCGCAAAGAAGAAGGGCCGCAAGCGCACGCCCACGGTGTTGCCGATAAATGCCGCCACCAGCCACACCCAGCCATGCAGGCTGCCCGAAGCGATACCGCTGAAATAAGCGCCGATGTTGCAGCCGTAGGCCAGGCGCGAACCGTAGCCAAGCAGCAGACCGCCGATCACCGCCGCGATCAACGAGCGCGCCGGAATATTCAGGCTGGGCGCGAAACGCCCGGCCAGGCCTGCGGCCAGCAGCGCGCCGAGGACAATGCCGATATCCATGACGCTGGTGATGTCTTCCCACACCGGTGCGGCCAGGGCCTTGGCATTGCCCGGCATCTGCCAGAAGGCCCAGCTCGCCACATCCACACCCAACCCACTTGCGACCTTGGCGCCCCACAGCGCGAACGCGGAGGTAATGCCCCACGGCCGCCCGGCCAGAGCCAGGGTGGCGTAGTTGAGCAGCGCCAGGCCAACCGCGCCCCACACCAACGGCCAAGGCCCACGCAGGAAGCGGCGCAGCCCTTGGTGCTCGCTTTGCACGCCTTGTTCAAGCTGGCCGTGGCGACGCTTTTCCAGACGCACTGTGACCACTGCAATCAGCGCGAATACCGCCAGGCTCAGGACCAACGCCGGCAGCACACCAAAACTCTTAACGATGGAAACCGCCGGAAACGACGGCAGTGCAAACCACCAGTCAACGTGGTGGGTGGCGATCAACGAGCCACAGATAAAGAACAGCAGCGTCACCACCATGCGCGCATTACCGCCGCCCACGGTGAACAAGGTGCCTGATGCACACCCGCCGCCCAGCTGCATGCCGATCCCGAAGATAAACGCCCCGAACACCACCGACACACCGGCCGGCGCTACCAGCCCGACCACCGGCTGGCCGAACAAGGTGCCCGCGCCCAATGCCGGGAAAAACAGCAGCACCGCCACCGCCAGCATCACCATCTGCGCACGCAAGCCAGCGCCACGCCGATCATTGATAAACACGCGCCAGGCCGAAGTAAAACCGAAGGCGGCGTGGTACAGGGTCAGACCCAGTGCGGCGCCGACCACCAGCAACAGCACCTGGTGCGCCCCGACCGTGTTTTGCAGGAACAGGGCGCCCGCCACCAAGATGATAAAAGCTATCAGTGGCGCGACAGGCTTGCGTTCGGGGGTCATGGGAAGAGTGACGCTCATGAGGTATCTCAGTGGGTTTAGGTTGGATCGATCGCGAGGCAGCAAGTATACCCCCAACGGTTCGGTGCAGCCCTTTTGCAAACCGCTCACGCTTACGCACTGGGCCCTTCAGTGCCCCACCGCCCCAGGCCCATTGGCAGACCGCCGTCCCGGCTTGAAACCATGGGCATGCGCCGACCAGGCGATCAGCAGCGCGACGATGGCCAACATCAGCATCGCCCACGGAAATGCGGCTACGCCCCAACGATCCAGCAGCACCCCGCCGACGACACCACTGCCGGCAATCGCACTGTTCCACGCCACCACGTTCAGCGACAACGCCACATCCGCACCGTCACCTGCGGCATCGGCCAGGGCGGTTTGCAGCAAGGTGGCCGCACCGCCAAAGCTCAAGCCCCATACCGCCACGCCGAGGTAGAGCACTTCTGGCTGCCTGCCGAGAAGACCGAACACCACGCAGATCGCCGCGAATGCCCCGAGGCTCACCAACACAGTCTTGCGCAACAGCGGCTCGACCAAACGAGCCGTCAGCCAGATGCCTGCCAACGCGGCAACGCCGAACACCAGCAGCACCAGGTCGACCCGGTCCGCCAAACCCGCCGGTGCAACGAACGGGGCAATGTAGGTGTACAGCATGTTGTGCGCCAGCATCCAGCTGATCACCACCGCCAGCACCGGGCGCACACCGGGTGTGGTCAGCACTTTACCCAAGGACAGGCGCTGGTGCGCGGGCTGCGGTGGGTAGTCCGGGACCTTCACCAGCACCCACACGATCAGCCCCAGGGTCAGCGCCGACATCAGGCCGAACGTGCTACGCCAGCCCACCAAGCCTCCGAGCCAGGTGCCCAGCGGCACGCCCAGTGACAGCGCAATCGGCGTGCCGACCATCGCCAACGCCAGCGCCTTGCCCTGTTGATGAGGCGCAACCATACGCCGCGCGTAACCCGCCAGCAGGCTCCAGGCCAGCCCCGCCGCAACACCCGCAAAGAAGCGCGCCACCAGGGTCACGCCATAGTGGGACGACCACGCAGTGATGGAGTTGAACAGCAGGAACCCGACGATGGTCAGCAGCAGCACATTGCGCCGGCGCCAGCCACGGGTGGCGATGGTCATAGGGATCACCGCCAGCACCGAGCCCAGCGCATAAGCGGTGACCATCTGCCCGGCCATGGACGGCGAAATCTCCAGGCCAGCGCTGATCAATGGCAACAGCCCAGCGGGCAGGGTTTCGGTGACGATGCAGATGAAGCCGGTCATGGCCAAGGCGAGCAAGGCACCGATGGGCAGGCGTTCAGACGACGCGGATAAGCTGAGTGAAGGTGTCACGGGAAACTCCTTGGCTGACTTTAATACTGATCGATACAAATGTTGCGCGGCACAACACCGCGTTGTCAACGACTTATGTATCGACTAGTATTTATCTCGTTACCCCAGAGGACTTTCGCCATGGCACAAATGGGCCGCCCCCGTAACTTCGACCGCGACCACGCGGTGGAACAGGCCATGCACCTGTTCTGGCAACACGGCTACGACGCCACTTCCCTCGCGCAGCTCAAGGCTGGCCTGGGCGGCGGTATTTCCGCGCCGAGTTTCTATGCGGCGTTCGGCTCCAAGGAAGCGCTGTTCGATGAATGCGTACAGCGCTACCTGGCGACCTACGCCCAGGTCACCGAATGCCTGTGGGATGAAAGCCTGCCGCCACGTCAGGCCGTCGAAACCGCATTGCGCCAGTCAGCGCGCATGCAGTGCGACAACGCCCACCCCAAGGGCTGCATGGTGACGCTGGGGGTGATGAGCGCGCCGAGCCCGGAACATGCGCGGGTGGTGGATGCGCTGACCCAGTCACGGGCGCGAACCCGGGCGGGGATTGTTGCGTGTGTGCAGCGGGCGATTCGTGCCGGTCAGTTACCGGACACGCTGAATGCAGAGGCGATGGCGACCGTGTTTGATTGCTTCCTGCAAGGCGTGTCGATCCAGGCACGGGATAACACGCCCCATGATCAGATCAATGCGGCGATCAACCACCTGCTGCTGACCTGGGACATCGCCGCCTCTACGGCAGCCCCCGTTCGTCACGGCACGCCAGCCCAGTTCCAACAATAGCGGCGAACACCCTCGCAGTCAGCCGTTAACGGGCTGACTCGACGGCCCGCAAGCTGGTGACATCGAGAACGACGGTGAAACGTTGTTGCTCGCGTATCACCTCAATATGCCAGCCCAGTTTTGCGCATAACTGATGCATCAACTGCAACCCGAGACCGTAGCCAAAATCGCTGGATTCCTCTTGCGGCTTAGCCTCCTGAATGTGGTTGGTAATAAGCAGCCGAGGGTATTTGAAGCTGATTTCTACTTTGCCCTCTTCCGCGTATTGCAGCGCATTACGCAGGAAGTTGCCGATCACGATGCGACACGCGGTGGGGGGTAATCGGCAAGGTTCATTGTGGATGTCGATGCTCAGCTCGATGTCCCGGTTACCGATCAGGTAGCGGTGTTTCTCAATCAGTTCGCCCACCAACTCGCTCAGGTCAATGTCTTCCTCGGGCAACGGTTCGGGACGCTCGCGGCTCATCCACAGCAATGTCTCGGCGATAAGCTGCATATTCAGCACGGAACGCTCGATACGCTGCAAGGAGGATGGCAGGACACCGCCGGACTGCAGGGCCAACAGTTCGATATTGGCCTTGAGCACTGCCAGTGGCGTTCGCAGTTCATGGCTGGTGTAGCGCAACAGGCGGCCTTCACGCTGGCTGGCGGCCTGCACCTGCTCGACACTTTTGGCCAGGGCGTCGGCCAGCATATTGAACTCCTTGAAGCTGAAACCTGGTCGTTCGCTGGCCAGGGCTTCAGGGTTTTTCAGCGTCCCGGACCATTGGACCAAACGTCCCAGCGGGCGGACCAACCACCACACCAGCAAGGCGATGATGATCAACGCCGGTACGAATACCGCCAGGCTGATGAATGTGACGCTCTGTATGACCTGATCAAAATAGGCGTCGGACAGCGGGGTCTCGACCTCACCTCCTACTTCCTGATCATGGTCGATGTCATACATATAAAGGGTTTTGCCATCACCCAGGGGCTGTTCGAGGATTATCTGGACCGGCGCGTCGTCATCATCGGAGTACAGATCGCCGAAGATATGCACCGCGCCGAAGGACAGGCTCGGCGGTACATCAAGCATCTGGCGGATGTTCTGCGGCAACGCCTCCTTTCCGATGACGCTGGTATAGAAGTAATTGTGCGGAGTCGGCGTGGTCGGGTCCTGCTTGTAGTGCCTGACGAAGTACTGGGCTTCCTCTTCCATCATCGCGCTGGCGGTATAGAACAGGCCACGCACGGTAAATTCAGGCAGCAGCCTGCTGTAGATCACCAGCACCACCGCAATCAGAAACAGGAAACTGCCGCTGATCACCCATTTCAAGCTCAGGCCATTACGCATGGGGTTTTACCTGAATGCCGACACCCGGCAGGGTATGGATCAACGGCCGGCCGAAGGGCTTGTCTACCGCCTTGCGCAGCCGATGCATGTGTACTTTGAGCGTATTGCTGTCGGGTGGCTCATCGCCCCAGACTTTTGCTTCCAGGCGTTCTCGGGGCACAGGTTCAGGACTGGCGCGCATCAGGTGCTCCAACAAGCTCCAGCAGATGGGTGACAAATGCAGCTCTTGCCCGGCGCGGCTGACCTTGCGGGTGGTGAGCTCCATTACCAGGTCGTCGACTTGCAGACGATTGGTTTGGCCGCTGCGCCGCAGGCTCAGGGCGCGAATCCTGGCCACCAACTCGGCCAGTTCGAACGGCTTGACCAGATAGTCCTCGGCCCCAACAGCAAAGCTGGCGAGCTTATCGGACAACGCGTCCAACGAGGTCAGCATCAGGATGGGCGTCTGGATGCCTTGCTGGCGTAAACGCTCGCATAGCTGCTGACCGTCCAGCCGGGGCAGCATGATGTCCAGGAGAATCACGTCGTAGTGCTGGGCAAGTGCCAGGTTAAGCCCGGTTTGGCCATTACTGGCGTGATCGCAGACGATGCTGCTGATTTCCAGGTACTCGATGACGGTGGTGGCCAGATCAAGGTTGTCCTCGACCAGCAGCAGGTGAATATGCACGGGGAAATGCCTCGGACAGGTATTGCACAGAGGGTTGAAGCATAACGGAGGTTGAGCAATTTCTATGGATGTTTACCTGACGTTAACCCGCTGCTGCTTAAGCTGAGGCTCTTCTTATCCAGAGCTCGTCACTGCCATGAACCTGCCTTCGATGATCAAAGGCGCCCTGTTAGCCTTGATTTTCCTCGCGCTGATGGTCGCTATACTGCCGCCGCAAGCTCAACGGACACGCCTGGGAGGCAGCAGCTGGTTTCTGGTTGGCCAGAACGTTGAGCAGACAGGGTCGTGTTATGTCGCCAGCACCTCCTGATGACGTCGGTGCCAGCTATACCAACCAGTTGGTAGCCTGTATGGCGCTGATTGTTTGCGTGTCGGTTTCGGTGGGTATTTATATCGCTCGTTTGAATGCGCACGTTGATAAGCAACGAGAGCTCTCGCCGGTGTATCTGCACGAATGTCACAAAGGCCGCGGGGGGTTTATTGTCTACCCTGATGGCAGGCGCAGCGGTGACAGCTGCTACACAGCCGATGAAGATGAAGCGACAGACGCGGACGAGCCTTAGGCTCTACCAGGCTCGCGTGGTGCTCAATGGCTTGAATGCATACTGCCTGGCATCGATTCAGTGCGACTTTTCCAAAATTGCTCACAACGACTTTTGTGATTTAATGAATGCTTCGGGGGCTCCCCATTTAGCAGCGTTTGGCGACCGATTGCGCTAACTGAGCTCTGCTGTTGTTGCGAAAGAACTCAGGAATGTTCGTGCTGTTGGGACGACCTCTTTAGCACTGACGGTCGAATAGGCAAGGTCTTAAAAAAAGCAATTGCCTCTCTGCTCAGTGCTTGCCTTTGAGTGGTGCGATTGCCCGCCTCCACCTCAAAGGACTGACCACCAACACAGAATGAACATTCCGTCAGTATCAGATATGAAAAAAAATCATTCTTCATTTACATGTACCTTCCAACAGCAAAGGACGCTTGATGAGAACTCCGCTATTCGCCCTCACCCTCGCAGCACTATTAAGCGCATGCGCCATTCCCTACGAAACCCCGGAAGCGCGCGCCAATATTGAACGCGATCTGAAGCTCAGCGCAGACGAAATCGTCACCATCACCGAAACCAACTGGTGCTTATTTCCCTATGGTGATTTGCAAGTGTGCCGAGCCACGCAAGGCCTGGGTGTGCTAACCAAGACCAAGCTGGTGCTGGCCGTCTATAAAGGCGGCATCTACCAACAAGCAAAAGTCATCAACGCCAGCGATGTGCAGTGTGCCCACCTGCAAAGTGGCAGGGCCGCAGCCGATCCCTTCTACCTGTTCAGTGACCGTTGGGCCGCCATGCTGGCGCCAGTTACCGTCGGAGGTGCCTTGGCCCTCGACAAAAAAAACCAGTTCCTGAAAGTGCTAGTGCCGCCAAACACTGAAAGCTTTACAGCTGCGCAAGGAAATTTTATCCAGGTCACCGATCGCAAAAATTACTCGGCTGTGGCGGTACCAGGGACCCACGCCTATGTAGGGACCAGCGAGAGCATTAGTCAGATTTTTAATCCGTGTACGCAGGGAAAGAATCGCTCAGCCGCACCCTAAGTCTTGGCCTGAAGCGCGCAGCCGCTTTCAATTCAAGGTGACTGCCTGGTTTTTTCCATGGGAATTGCGCTACGCGTTTGGATAACCGGGTCAAATCCCAAGTAAAAAAGCCTGCATCTCTGCAGGCTTTTCTCTATCTGGCTCCACGACCTGGACTCGAATAGAAAAATATGGGGATGACCAAGCCCCGAATTGTTGGCGTTGACGCCGAATCGACCCAGGCAGCGAGCATTACAACGCCCAGAATCCCAGTCGACCAAGGCTGGCCGCCAGCCTGAGGCGTGATGTCTGCCAGCGGCTGAGAGTTTGAATATGCTCTTGCTCAGCACCGGAATACGCGGTCAAGGCATTGAGCAACTCGATCATGCTACCCACCCCGGAGTGATAACGGCCCTGGACAACCTCCAGCGACTGGCGCGATTGATCGACCAATTCGCTGGTGCGCTGCAGACTCTGGGTCTCAACATTCAACGTCTGGTAGCTGGCCCACAGGTCTAGCGCGACCTCTTGCTCGACCTCAGCCAGTTCTGCTCGGCCCGCGTCTACACGGGCTTGTGCTTGGCGGATCTGGTAGGTCCGGCCAAAACCCTCAAAGATCGGGATGCTCAACTGCAAACCAATACTGCGGTCCCGCTCACGCTCATCGCCATTGAATATCTTCGATTGCTGGCTACGCGCGTACGTCAGGTCGGCGGTCAGTGCCAGGCTCGGAAAGTTGGCAGCGCGCCGCTCATCAACGGCGGCCTGAGCGGCCCTGAGCCTAGCGTGTGCGGCGAGTACTGCCGGGTGATCCTGACGCGCCTGGGTCAACAACTCATCGACCGCCTGCAGGAACTGAGTGTCCGGCAGTGGCGTGAGGTCACCCGCCAACTGCAGAGTCGTTTGGGGTGATAGCCCCATGCGCAAGGCAATCACGCCCAAAGCGTTATGCAATGCTCCACGGTCGCGGATCTGGCGCAAATTAGCCTGGGAAAACGCTGTTTGGGCCTGCAAGCGATCAGAAAGTGCGGCCGCACCGGCTTTGTATTTGGCATCCGCCGCTTCCAGATTGCGAGCCGCCAATTCGGTGATTTGCACCGATGCGGCCAAGCTGCGCTGAGCTGACAAGGCATCGTAATAAGCCTGCGCCGCCTCAACAAAAGTACGCTGCAACATGGCGTCCTGGGTAGCGTTGGCAGCCACCAGCAACTGACGGGCATTGCGCAAGGCGGCCCCGCGTCGACCGAAGTCCACCAACACCCAACTGAGCTCAAGACTGGCGCTGTCACGCCGCCGGTGCCCTTCACCAGAACGCAAGGCCGGCTCATCGTAGTCAACCCGACCATTGCCGCGACTACTGCTAACGCGCCCATCCAGGCGCGGCAGATACGCCGCCTGGCTGAGCCCAACCTGGGCAGCCTGAGCCTTGGCGTTGGCCCAACTGAGACGCGTCTGTGGGTCGTGGCACAGAATCCGTTCGACCACTTGCGCTAACGGCAAACGTTCAGGTAACCGGCCAAAACTACACGGCAGCTCGCCACGTGCATCGTCATACACCGCTTGCCGGGAAACGTTGCGTGCAGTGTCAAAAACGTCTGGCTCAAAGGCCCATGCAGAACGTGAACAACACAGCAAGGCCATCATCAAGACCGAGGATAATCGCTTCATGCCTGGCCCTGTTTCATCGCTGGCGAAGTGTTCGCGGTATGTGCGCTATTCGTTGGTCCGTCAGCATCGTCATGCACCACCCTACCGGCCAGAATCCGGATGACACGGTCCGCAGAGGCAATGGTTTCAGGGCGGTGGGCAACCATGATGCGCGTAATTCGCAACCCCTGAATGGCCTGATTCACGCGCTGTTCACATGCGACATCCAAGTGACTAGTGGCCTCGTCCAGGAAGAGTATTCGTGGTTTCTTATACAGTGCCCTGGCCAGCAGCACGCGCTGCTTTTGCCCCCCGGAGAGCACCGTGCCCATGTCCCCCACCAACGTGTTGTAACCCATCGGCATGGCTAGGATGTCACTGTGAATCGACGCGATCCGGGCACATTCGATCAACCAGGACTGATCCACGTTGAGGTCGAAGAAACTGATGTTATCGCGCAAAGATCCCGCAAACAGCACATCGTCCTGAGTCACAGTACCTACCAGTTGCCGCAGACCATCCAGGCCCAGTTGCGCCATTTCGATACCGGCGATACGAATCTGCCCCCGAGTGGCCGGCAGGATACCGAGCATGACGTTCATCAGCGTGCTTTTGCCGCAACCGGACGGGCCAACGATAGCCACCGACTCACCCGCAGCAATGTGCAGGTCAAGGTTGTCCAGCACCCAGGGCTCCTGCTCGGCATAGCGGTAGTGCAGTCCCTGGATTTCAATGCTCGCATCACAATCCATGAGTGTCTGCAGGTCGACACTGGAAACGGTTGTTTCCGGTGGGTGCAGAACAATATCTGCCAGCCGTTCGCCCTGCAGTTGCAACATACGCAGCTCGAAAAACTTGTCGATCAAGTTACCTACTCGGGTATCAAACTGCGTTTTATAGGCGATAAACGCGATCAACAGCCCGACACTGAACTGGCCATCTATCACCATGCTTGCGCCAAACCAGATCACCAACAGGTTCTCAATACCAAACAGCAACCCATTTAATTGTTGATAGAGCAACCGCAGCTTTTGCGTGCGCAATCCAGCGTTGATCTGCTCCACCAACAAGCCAAGCCAGGCTGAACGACGCTCTTCCTGGCGCTGAAACAGTTTCAAGGGGCGAATGCCACGCACTGTTTCCAGAAAATGGCTTTGCTGGCGTGCGGCATGGATGATTTGCTCTTCGGTCGCATTGCGCAGCGGTCGATACCAAAGGCAGCGACCAACGGCATACAGCAGCATAGTGGCGATCGCGATAGCGGCCAGGGCTGGACTGTAGAGCAGCATCATTGCAAGGGTCGCGACGGACATAAGACCGTCGAGAATCGCCGATAGGAACGCCGCCGTCAGCGTTTGCTGAATAGTGTCTACCGCGCCGAAACGCGACACCACATCTCCCAAGTAGCGCTTCTCGAAGTATTGGCTGGGCAACCGTAACAAGTGGCTGAAGACATTCGCACGCCACTGCACGGAAAGCAGCGTACTCAAATGCATCATGACCCAGGCACGCACGCCGCTGACCGCTTGTTGCATCAACAATAACAAGGTAAAGCCCAGTACCAATGTACTGAGCAGATCGTGGTCGGCGCTGATAATGACGTTGTCGATCGTCCACTGAAGCAAGAACGGGGTGATCAGGGAAAAGACCTCGAGCGTCAGTGCCAGCAGCAGTACTTGCACCAAAGAGCGGTACAGCCCGCTAATGCGCCCCATCATGTTCAGGAGTTTGATTCTTGGTTTGTCTTCTTGCAGCTCGAAACCGCTGTTCGGCCACAGTTCCAGTGCGACACCGGTGAAGCTTTGAGATAAACCTTCATGATTGATCCGGCGCAGCCCACGCGCAGGATCATGTACAACCACGCCTTGCCGATCGACCGCCTTGAGTACGACAAAGTGGTTGAAGTTCCAGTGCAGGATACAAGGTAGCTTGAGCTGGCCGAGGCCGCCCACATCCAACGTGACAGCACGAGCACCCAGTTGCAGTTGCTGAGCACTATTGATCAGTTGTTTGAGGGCAATTCCTTTGAGGGAGACGCTGCAACGGCGGCGCAAATCCAGCATATCGACCCGATGCCCGTGGTATCCAGCAATCATCGCCAGGCAAGCCAGGCCGCATTCAGTCGCTTCGGTCTGCAATACCACGGGCAGACGACGCCCGGGACGCAAGGCTATGGCGTCAAGAAAAGTCATGGGAGGGGGTTCCTAGAATTTGCCGGTGAGGCTGTAGAGAGGCTCCAGCACCCATTCATAAAGGCGGCGGCTTTCCTGCAGGATGTCGGCATCCAACAGCATTCCGCTTTGCAGCAACTGAGGCTTGCCATAGGCCATAACGGTCTGCTCGTCGAGCTGTACACGCAGACGGTAGAGCTGTTCGCCGTTACGCGACAGCCCCGGCACCTCACCCGTCATAATGGCAAGATCCGCAGAGGGCACGGCAGTGCGCGATATGGACACCACTTGAGCGTGATATTGGCCGAACTTCTGATAGGGATAGGCCTGATAGCGGATCAGCACAGCGTCCCCCGGTTTGATAAACCCGACGGCTTTGCTCGGGGCGTAGAGCTCAGCCTGCAGTTGGGCGTCATGGGGCAGGATGCTCAACAACGTACGCGACGGGTCCACTGTCTGGCCGACTTCCGTCAGAACTGCCGTTGCCACACCGTTTCCTGGAGCAGTGATCAATACAGTACGCTTGGCTTCACTCTCTGCCAGCTCTTGTTCGATACCCGACAGTTGCCGATGTATCGGCGCCAGTGCATTGGCTTGGCGTGTTTCAAGCCCCGCCAACTCGTTGTTGCGCTCGGTGAGTTGTTGGATGATTGAACTGCGCTCGCGATCCAGGCCCTGCAGGGCTTGACGCTGCCCCAAAAGCTCGGCTTGCCGCTGCTGGAACTGGTCCATAGAGATGTAGCCCTTTTGCATCAATCCCTGATAGCGATTCGACGCATCCCCCGCCAGCGCCACGCGCTCGCGCTGGCTGACCAATTGCGCAGCCAGGTTGGCTTGCTCATTACGCAGTGTGCTCACCTTACTGGTCAAACTGTCGCGCTCAGCCTGTTGCAGTTGCCGGGTTTTATCGAGTTCTTGCTCCAGTGACTCCTTGCGTTGCTTGAGCTGATAACTCACGCGTGCCTGCACCGGGTCGGCGCCGGCATCATAACGTTCACTGGAAATAGTCAGCAGAGGCTCGCCCATGACAACGGACTGTCCTTCGACGACAAACTTTTGCAGCACCACTCCGGTTTGCGGCGTACGGACATTTATCTGGCCATTGGCTGGAACCAGTTGGCCACTCACCGTGCTGCGCTTGGTGTAAGAGCCCCAGATAAAAAAGCTGCCTACCAAGACCAGCATTCCCAAGGCGAACGTGGTGAGAAAAGTGAAGGATGTCGGCCGGATCAGCACAATCTCCCCCAGCCATTTGACGCGCTGCGCTTCAGACGCGGCCCTGCGAAATATCCTGTCGCCCACAAATCACTCCTGACACCCCTGCACGCCGGATGCTTTGCGCAGCATCCGTTCACGGTTGTTTTCACTTATTGATCATTAGTCCGCGTCGGTTATTGTCATCTTTGATGAACGTTTGTATTTGCTTTCGCCATGCAGCTTTTGTCTGCTCGTCGGCAGCATCACTGAGAGCGGGCATTTTTTTCTCGATAATTCCCAGGCGCTTGGCGGCTTCGGGAACCCGTGCACTGGCTAGCCAATACCACTTGTAGGCCTCGGGTAAATTGACTGCCTGACCAAGCCCTTTCTCGAAGATATAGCCAAGATTTGCTTGCGCCTGAGGCACGTCAAGCATCGCTGCCTCTGTGTACCACTGGGTGGCCATGGGCAGATTTTTGGGCATGCCAACACCCGTGGCGAAACACTTACCGGTTAGAAAAGCGCCTTCACCAAGACCGGCCTTCGCTGCCTTTTCATAGTATTGACAAGCCGATTCAGGGCTAGCGTCCGCGATCAGGTGGTTAGCACTCAAGGAGCCCAAACGAAACAACGCTTTTGAATAATTTAGCTGTGCCGATTTTTTATAGTACTCAACGGCTTGGGGTATGGACTTGCTTACCCCAAGACCGGACTCGTACATAAAGCCTAAATTGTAGATAGAAGTCGGGTTTTCATGTGCTGCTGAAAGTTCCAGATAATGCTTGGCCTTAACATAGTCAGCTGCGCCAATCGCCTGTCCGTCCAGATACAAGGCACCCAAGGTCGCCTGTGCAGCGGCATGGTTTTGTTGGGCCAAGTCAGTCCATAGGTTTAGTGCGGCGTTGACATCCCGGGTGTGCCCCTTCCCCGTGAATAGCAATCCCGCTAGCATATTTCTGGCATCAGGATCGTTAGCTTGCTTGGCTAGCGTAGAAGCCAGGGAATAAGCACTTGAATAGTCATCTCGGTTGTAGGCCGCCCGCGCGTCGTCTATGTTTGCCGCGTGCGCGGCCGAGAGAAACAGGGCACAGCAGGCTGCCATCAGCCGCTTATTGAACTGGAATTTTTTGTTTGTAGCAGGCTCTTGATTCATGTGTGTTCCATATTAATTCGTAGTCTTGAAACGCTGGCCATCCCAAGACATAGGGCGTCAGGTACTTTTGTTCGGCCAGTGTCGTATAGGAAACATCTTTCGCCCTCCCCCCTATGTTCAGATGGGTGGTGGTATGGATAATTGCTCGGGGAAATGTACCATTCGCATCGGTCATTATTTTGCTTCGCTGATCACTCCTCGCTGAACCGACCCTGGTCTCGCCACCACTTAAGTAGTAAAGATTGCCGGTATCAAGGGAAGCAGCGGTTTGTTGGCCATCCACATTAGCGAGCACATATAAAAACTGAGTTTGTCGTGAATAAGAGCTGCCTAGAAAGACGCTGCCCACGCACTGCTGTTCAAGCGCCTCTATTTCCGCGGGGGTTACGTTCAGTGCAATATGCTCACTTCCAACAATGACATTGTCGAAACTAGACATCAGGTCCAGACCAAACAAACTGAGCGACCCGCCCACGATAACCAGAACGTTTCTGAGTTCAATGCCCGAAAGGTTCATCTCCCTGATCAAGCCGTACTGGGCATTCACCGATTGCCGGCTGTAATAGCTATTGATTTCCACCGGCAACTTAATCAATTCAACGCCATAGCGGAGGGCATCAGACTCGCCGATAACTGTCACGCTCGCACCCGTATCAAACAAGACCTTTGCCGCATGCCCATTGATTTCAACTTCAAGCAAAGGGTCGGTAGCGCTTTTCAGATAATCATTTTCTTCACTGCTTAAGAGTATTTGAGTGCGCTTCAATAAGCCGATTTGCCGATCGCCCACACGTTTGAGCGTATCGACATCCAACTGAGCGATAAACTGTTCGGCTCGACGAAGCTGTTCTGCAGTCATGGACACCAGTACCTGCGCATAAGCCGCGAAGTGCCCATCATTCAGGTGATTACCGAGCAGTATGAGTTTGCAGGCGGTCGCCGTGTTTTCCACATTCAGGACTGCGCAATCACTAAGGCTGACTGGCGTCGCGGGCTTCTTGGACTGTGCCCTGGCCAGAACGGCGGAAAGCAGCGTATTAGCGTCTATTCTTGATGCGTCCAAACCGCGTAATGGAATAGAACTCGGGGCATACAGTTTAGCTTGTATGTCCTGCAACTCGACAGCACTCACTGGGTTCGACAGCAAGAATGCAACCACGTATAGAGTGAGGCTATTGCGGCCCATTTTTCAGTCCCAATGATCGCTCGAGCCTTTTAATTTCGTCTTCCGACAGCAGCGACTTCGGTGGCACGGTGAACGCTTTTTGCGGCGACGGCAGCGGATTGGCGATAGTGGTCTTTTTTACTTTTGTTGCAATTTCCCCGCTGCTCACGGGGTACAAGGCCTCATCCAAACACTTATCCCGCATTGTTTGGCTGGACAAGCCATAGCAACCCTTTCCATTTGACAGTGCCCTGGCTTCACAGGTACTGCGACCATCAGGATCCTGCTGCTCTACACAGCTCAAAGAACCGAATGCATGGCCTAGCACACTGGCCGGGTCAGCAGCATGAGCGACGGTGTAAAACAGCAACGGCGCCAAGGCGAGTAATGTATTTTTCATATTCGGTCACTCATAGAAAGTGTGCCAATCAAGGCACACTTTTTTCACTTAGTACGTAATAGTTAAACCGACTCCCCCCGATAGCTCGCCTCCCGAAGCAGAGCCGCCTACGGTGACGCTGGTATTACCCGAAGTCCAGGTCGGTCCTGTGTAACCGCCATTTGATCCCAACCACTCAAACTCTCCTGGTTCCCAATCAGTGACAGGCTCAACCGTCGTCTGGCCGCCCGAAACAAGCGCCAACTCTTTTTCCGTCAGTACACGCATTTGATAACTCCTTGGCGACGGAAAGAGCCGTCCATGGCCCGCCCGTTGGTTATTTGCCCTGATGGGCGCCTCAATTCCCTCTGAGGAAATAAACCTAGTGACCGGCCATAAAGCCAATGATGTCGCAATGGAAGCGCACCCAATCATCCCACTCACCAAATAGCTCAGCCTGCCGGATGCGCAATACATGAGCGCCGGGCGAACAGTTATAAAAGTCATATAAGGGAATGTAGTTTTGCGAAGTACGCCCCATCAGGGCATTGAACAACACACGTGCCAATCGCCCATTACCATCTACGAACGGATGACAATTCATTAGCCCTACGGCAGCAACGGATGCACCAAATAAGTCTTGGCGACTGCTCGGTAAATCGGCCACATACTTCCAAAGGGCCATAAGTGCCGATGGTATATCAGCCGCCTGAACAAACTCTACTGTACAGCCACGCTTATCAGGCCTGACACCTACTCGCGTCGTCCTGATTGTTACAGCGGTGCCTGTGAGCGCGCAGGCAGCGGCTTCCAACAGCTCACAAATCGTCGAGTACTTCAAGGTGACCAGGGACTGTTCAAGTGCTGATGAAAAAACCTCTACATACTGTTGTTCAGTAGGCGTCCTATTATCCAAGGGTTCCAACGCATCATTCGTTGCATAATGCTCGAACAGTGGATGTTGGAAGCACCGCGATTTGCCATCGCACGCCAACACTGCCGATACCGATCCGGACGAAACAGGCCACGGCTTATTTTTATACGTCTCAAGTCTTGCCTGAGCGTTAAGCACTGATTTAACCGTTCCCTCAGTCAGCACCAATCCAACTGGATAAGTTAGAGATTTTCTAAAATGTGTTTTTACTTTTGCCACGACAAAATCCATTTCATTTCGGCCCTGCGCCTCGCGCACAAATAACGCTTGCGACAACAACACTTGAAAATAGCTATTCCTTCAAGAAAGAACACTCTACCAACGAAATATGACACTTTTCCAAAATTCGCGTGAAACTTTTACTGCTTCGTAATTTTATTAGCCTGCCCCTACTTGACATGTTGCGCTCCTCAGCAGACACGTAATACATTGTCTACTCCCGCCCCCTACCAAATTAAAACAAAACCAGCTTTCACCTCAGACAATTGGATAATTCACAATGGCCAACACCGACTTAGACTCGCTTTTTTCACAGCATTACTCCAACGCCAAGACCATGGAGTTCCCAGCCTTCATTGGCAACAAGGCAACTTGCAACCCAATCAATTCAGCACCTTATCTAACGTCTCTTTCACGCTTTTTTGAAGAACCTAAAGATCCGAAAAGGAGCTTGCTCTGCGCACGACTTAAAACCGCTATAGCAGAGTTGGCGATGGCTGATATTGGCGTTGAAATCATACTGATAGGTGGAAGTTTTCTGGACTCAACGGTCATCCCAGGCGATCTGGATTGTGTGCTCTTCTACTCATTGAGCGCCGAAACGAGCACACTGGACTTTCAGCAATGGCAATATCAGATGAAAAAGCAAGACCTGGATGCCCGACTGATCCCTATGGACTCCAATCCGCTCATCATGTGGAAAGCCGCGTTATTTTTTGCCGTACTGTACACGCAAAGAAAAAACGCCGAGGGTGTCCCTACCGGTTTGATATTAATTGACTGCAAACGCTGAAGGCGCACCCGAGCTATCTCAAAGAGATCTTCACGACTACTGCGTAACTCAGAAACATTCTTATATTTAACTATGAGCTGCCCGCACGACACTGCGGATTAATCGACTCGATGTGACATACCCTTTAATGATCTTTACAAAAAAAACCAGCTTCACTCGGCAACTATAGAATCCACACAAGAGAACTGATAATGAGAGCGTTAACGGCAGAAGAACTATTGCTAGTTTCCGGTGGCACCACCACTGATTCGACGACTCCTGATCCTGATCCTGAGCCAGATCCTGACGATGGCGCCCCTGATACAGGCGTGTCGTTTTAACTGAAATAGAAACGTGCTGCTGACCATCCAACCTTGGCACTGACGGCGGACCTGGCCTATGCGCAAAGCCAGCGGTTTTTTGCCTAAAATTTGCCCCAGGCTTCCAAACGCATAGCACAATTCGCTGGGCTGCTATTGATGCCTGAGCATTTGCCATCTACGATTCACACGGGCGGCTAAATAAGTACCTTCGGTTCAGTCACGATATCGCATAAACTCAACGGTAGGCCTGCTTTAACTACTGCACGAGGAGCTTGAAATTGAAATCTCTGTTATTCGTTTTTTTGGTGTTTGGGGTTTCTTGCAACTTCGTAAACGCAGCCTCTGTAGGAAAAACCCAGATTATTGAAGCGGCCATAAAGGAATGTAAAGGCTTGACCAGCTTGATAAACCCTTCAGCCCTGGGGTCGTCGGCGTTTTTCCCTGAGCCAGATGGAGTCGTTGCCGTTTTAATTCAGGGTATAAAGCCTCCACCGTCCATGAAAAATCAAGTAGGCGCTGAGTTATGCCTATATTCTTTACACGAAAAAACGGCACGCCTTGCCAATTGGGATGCTTTGGCAAGATCAAAAGATCTCCCTACTTATATAAGACCTCCTAGCAATCTCTAAGTGAATAAAAATTGGCTACATGTATCGACATACACAACCCCTATAAATGACATTGAAATAGTATCTGGAGGAGATACGTCCCCTTGGTCATGACTCATACCATCATCCAGACCTGGCCCAGGATCATGGGAAATCGGATCCTGTGATGTATCCCCCACCTGCAACAAGTAGCAGTTCTTCAGCTGTCAATTCCCTTAACGTACTCATCTTTAATCACCTGATTTAATAATGGGTGAGTCGATCAATCTCGCCAGTCTTGGATGTAGAAACGCACATTTGGCCCAACAGTTACCGGACTTTCGTTCATGGTTGGCAGATAGCTAATGATTGGGAGCTACCTTCGTATGGTGGGTTAACCGGCGCGTCAGTTCCCTGTAGCAATGACGTGACCGTTGCGCTTCACTTCGTTCGCTGTGATCAGCTTACGGTGGGACCTTTACCCACAAGATTGCGCCCCATGGTGGGCGCAAAGCAAAAAAAAAGCCTGCATCTCTGCAGGCTTTTCTCTATCTGGCTCCACGACCTGGACTCGAACCAGGGACCCAATGATTAACAGTCATTTGCTCTACCAACTGAGCTATCGCGGAATGCGCCGTATGTTACTGATTAAAAAGAAGAAGTCAAGCTTTCCCTGACATCTGCCGCAATTAGCCTCCAAGGTCTGTGGAAAACGCAGGGTCCTTGGCCAGATCCAACCAGGCTCGCGCCGCTGGCGGCAGGTGGGCGCTGGCGCGCCAGGCCAGGGCGATGTGCCAGTCAGTGTGGGGTTCGTCCAGGGGGATCAAGGCGATGCCGGCGTGTTGGTGTTTGTGCGCCAGCATCCGTGGCAGGAAGGCAACGCCCAGCCCTGCGGCGACCAGGTCGACGATAAAGTCGATTTGCCCGCTGCGGGCGGTGACTTTGGGGCTCACGCCCTTGCGCTCGCAAGCGCTGAGGATCTTGGCGTTGAGGGCGAAGCCGGCTTCGAACAGGATGAATGGCGAGTCCGCCAGGTCGGTGAAGTCGATGCGTTTGCGTCGCGCCAGTGGGTGGCTGATGGGCAGCACCGCGATCAACGGTTCGTTGCGTACCGGTTGGTAGTCGAAACCTTCGTCCACCGGCAACAGCAAGGCCGCCAGGTCGACCTCCCCTGCTTCCAGGCACTCACGCAGTTTTTTACTGCCGTACTCAGTCAGTTCAATGTCGATGTCTGGATAGCGGCTGCGGTAGGTGGCGAACATGGCTGCAAACAACACACCGCACCCCACCGGCGGCAAGCCGATGCGCAGCACGCCGCGCTTGAGACCGCGCAGGTCGTTTATTTCCGCCATCAGGTCGTTGCGCTCGGCGAGCATCACCAAGGCCCGACGGTAGGCAATTTCGCCGGCTGCGGTGAGTTCGTTCTTGTGGCCGAGGCGATTGAGCAGCGGCGTGCCCAACTCGTCTTCCAGCGTCTTGACCGCCTTGCTGACGGTGGATTGGGTCAGGGCCACTACGTCGGCCGCCTGGGAGAACCCTCCCTGGCGCACCACCTCGACAAATGCGCGCAGTGTTCGCAGGTTCACACGTATTCCTTTTGCGACTGGATGTCAGTGATAAAAGTTGCTTTTATCATGTCACAACTTTGCTTAAGGTGAAGCACTTTGCCTTTTGGAGACACCGTAGATGATCATCTCGTCCGCTTCCGACTACCGCGCCGCGGCCAAGCGCAAGTTGCCGCGCTTTCTGTTCGACTACATCGACGGTGGCGCCTACGCCGAGCACACCCTGCGCGCCAACAGTTCGGACCTGGCCGAGATCAGCCTGCGCCAGCGCATACTGCGCAATGTCGACAACCTGAGCCTGACAACCAACCTGTTCGGCACGGAACTGGCCATGCCGGTCATCCTCAGCCCGGTCGGCCTGACCGGCATGTATGCCCGGCGCGGTGAAGTGCAAGCAGCCAAGGCGGCCGCTAACAAAAACATCCCCTTCTGCCTGTCGACGGTGTCGGTATGCTCGATTGAAGAAGTCGCTTCCCAAAGCTCGCAGTCGATCTGGTTCCAGCTGTATGTGCTCAAGGATCGCGGCTTTATGCGCAACGCCCTGGAGCGGGCGCAGGCGGCAGGGGTGACCACGCTAGTGTTCACGGTCGATATGCCCACACCCGGCGCGCGCTACCGCGATGCTCACTCGGGCATGTCCGGCCCGTACGCGGCGCAGCGGCGGATGTTGCAGGCGGTAACCAAGCCACAATGGGCGTTCGATGTAGGCTTGATGGGTCGCCCTCACGACTTGGGCAATATCTCCAAGTACCTGGGCAAACCCACCCACCTGGAAGACTACATCGGCTGGCTCGCCAACAACTTCGACCCGTCAATCAGCTGGAAAGACCTGGAGTGGATCCGTGAGTTCTGGAAGGGCCCGATGATCATCAAGGGCATTCTCGACCCACAGGATGCCAAGGATGCGGTGAGTTTCGGCGCCGACGGCATCGTGGTCTCCAACCATGGCGGTCGCCAGCTCGACGGCGTGCTGTCCACGGCCAAGGCGTTGCCGCCGATTGCCGAAGCAGTGGGCGACGACCTGACCGTGCTGGTGGACTCAGGCATTCGCTCCGGGCTCGACGTGGTGCGCATGCTCGCCCTGGGCGCCAAGGCGTGCCTGCTGGGACGTGCCACTGCCTATGCGCTGGCTGCCGAGGGCCAGCACGGGGTAGAGAACCTGCTGGACATATTTGCCAAGGAAATGCGCGTGGCCATGACGCTCACCGGCGTCACTTCAATCGCGCAGATCGACCGTAGCACCTTGATATAACGCGGTTATTTGACCCTATCGAGTGCAAGGAGGTACGCCTGGGTGTGTCGTGACGGGCGCACACGATTCATTTGCGGTTTAAAACCGGCGTTAATCAGTAAAGCTGATCGGGCTGACGGTAACTCAGCCCGTAAAAAGCCAAATATATGGCGCCATTGTTTGACAGACTCTTCTTACTTCAAGAAAACATGATTGATTTATAAGGGTTTTTACAAATCCAGCGAGTTTGGCATGAAACTCGCTCTATTTGTTTTCAAGCAGGTTACGCGATGACAAGACGTGCGGCAGTGTTCCGGGGTTATAACCCGAGGCAAAGCGGTTTAAACTGTTTCCATTGTTTTACGATACTGAAGGAACAGTAAGACGCTTGGCACTCGCCACTCTCATCCCGCCTGTAAGACAGTCTAGCGCTTAGAGGCCACCCGCTTATGAAAACCCCCACCCAGACCAACGCAATTGACTTCGACAGTGCCAAATTGCAACGCCTGGGATTTGGTCAGCCGTCCCTTCGCCCTTACCGCCCCGCTACGCTTACCGAACTTCGCCAGCAATTGAACCAGCAGTTGCAAACCAGCCTGGAGCCGGAACGCATCCTCGGCCTGTTCTTTCGCGAAATACAGCGCCTGGTGCCACTGGACGCGTTGCAATACCGTCACGCCGCCAGCGATCTGCGCCTGGAGTTCGGTCACCGGGGCCACCACTCAGTAAGCTATACCTTGAGCCACGAAGGCGAGCACCTGGGTGAACTGATATTGCGCCGTAACCAGCACTTGACCGATGAGGAACTCAGCCAGCTCGAAAGCCTGCTGGTGAGCTTGCTTTACCCGATGCGCAACGCCCTGCTCTACCGCGCGGCCACGCGCAGCGCCCTGCGGGACCCATTGACCGAAACCGGCAACCGCGTCGCCATGGACCAGACTCTGCAACGGGAAATCGACATGGCCCGGCGGCACATGCACCCCTTGTCTTTACTGATGCTGGACATCGACCACTTCAAGAAAATCAACGACACCCATGGGCATGCCGCTGGCGACAGCGTACTGCGCGCCGTGGCTGGGGCGATCAAACGCCAGTTGCGTAACGTGGATATGGTGTTCCGGTTTGGCGGGGAAGAGTTTCTGATCCTGCTGTCCAACACCGGCCGCGATGCAGCGGGGATGGTCGGTGAGCGCCTGCGCCAGGCGGCACAAGCCCAGGACTATTGGGTGGAGGGCAAGCGGATCGAATTGACGGTGAGCCTCGGTTGCTCGACGTTATTGGCTGCAGAGTCGGCTGAAAGCCTGCTGCGCCGGGCCGACAATGCGTTGTACGTGGCCAAGCGCGAAGGCCGCAACAGACTGGCGATGGCGGGGTAAGCCCCCGCCATCACCCTCGCATCACGCCTCGCTGGCGACGCGCACTGGGCGCTCGCGAACGGCTGGCGCCTTTTCTTTGTCTTTTTCCACGTTCTCCAGGCGCATGCAGCTTTCCAGGAACAGATACATGTAGTCATAGCTCTTGCACACCGCCTGGCGCAGCTCCTCCTGCAAGGCCCTGCTCGGGTTGTTCCCGGCGAGGGTGCAGATAATTTCCAGGGCTTCCCAAGGGTGGGCGTCGTCATACTGGGCGTGCATCTTCAGCCACTTCATCGCACGCTTGCGATCTTCCTCGGGGAAGGCGGCGGCATACACACCGGTAGAACAGACCACGGCGGACCACTCCCCCGTCGCCCCCTCGATCGCGTAGTTTGTGGCGGCAATCGCGACGATCAACGGATCTGCCGAACTGGTGTGCCAGCACCAATGACTCAGTGCATGCAACTCCGGCGGCACATCCTGCGCTTGCAGCTCTTCAAGGCTGACGCCGTGGGCACGCGCCCAGTGCACCCAATAGTCAGCATGATTGAGTTCCACGCGAATATTACGCATCAGCCAACGTCGCGCCATGTCCTCCCCAGGATGGCGGGCAAACTTGGTCTTGGTCAGGTTCTGCGCCATGTACAAGGCAAACTGTTCCACCACCGGCCAACCACCAATCAGGTAGTGACGCATGGTCTTGGCGCTGAGGGCGTTGTCGCGCATGCGCTGATACAGTTCGTGCTCGACAACTCGACGCTTGCTCTCGCTACAGGCCTGGATCAAGTGCTGCGCCCAGGCTGGGTAACTCGAGGCTTCCATAAGCGGGCCGGTTCTGTTGAATGTGTCGATCACTGTGGGGCTCCTTTTTAAGTGTGATTGTACAGACCAGCAGATGTTTCAGCGGAATGTGCCGGGCGCCTTGAATAACAGAGGCTGTGGCCGCACAGGTCGACACTGCAAGCTATCAAAGGTAAACAATTGCGGGCGTTCAATCAGGTAGCCCTGAGCGTAATCCACACCGATCTCAAGCAAAGCCTGTTCGATCTGCGGTGTCTCAACGAACTCGGCAATTGTGCGCTTACCCATGACGTGGCCGATGTGATTGATCACTTCGACCATGGCGCGGTTAATCGGGTCGTCCAGCATATCCTTTACGAAACTTCCATCGATCTTCAGGAAGTCTACAGGTAAATGTTTCAAATATGCGAATGAGGACATTCCGGCGCAAAAATCATCGAGTGAAAAATGGCAACCTAAGGCTTTGAGTTCATTAATAAATCGAATCGCACTACCCAAATTCGCTATAGCGCTGGTTTCAGTTATTTCAAAACAAATCATGTCTGGCGGTATGTTGTAAGTGTCAAATTTCTCACGCAAAAAACCTAGAAAATCATCATCGCCAATAGTTATGCCTGACAGATTAATCGCACACATCGCCATGGGTCGGCCCGGGCGCTCACTCATGCAGCGGGCGATAACCTTGAAGACATTTTCCACCACCCAGCGATCCAGGGACGTCATCAAGCCGTAACGTTCTGCCGCGGGGATGAAACTGTCAGGCAGGATGATTCGCCCCGCCTCGTCATGCAGGCGCAGGAGAATTTCAATGTGCCCGTTGCCGGCCTCGGTTTGCCCCAAAGGCGAAATTTCCTGGGCGTAGAGGCAAAAGCGATCTTCTTCCAAGGCCATGTGCAGCCGCTGCACCCAGGCCATCTCGCCAAAGCGCAGGGACAACTCCGAGTCATCGGCATGGTAGACCTGCACGCGGTTACGGCCCTTTTCCTTGGCCATGTAGCAGGCCATGTCAGCGGCGCGCAAGGAGGTTTCCAGGGTGGTCGGGGGTTGCGATATATGCACCAGGCCGATACTGACGGTGGTCATGAAGGGCCGGCCTTTCCACACGAAGTGCAGGCTCTGCACGGTATGGCGCAAGCTCTCGGCGATCTTTTCCGCTACCGGCGCCGGGCAGTTCTCCAGCAAGATGCCAAATTCATCGCCGCCCAAGCGGGCCAGCGTATCGCCCTCGCGCAAGTCCGATTGCAGCAACGCGCAGATGTGGCGCAGCAGCTCGTCGCCCGCCGCATGGCCGCAGGTGTCATTGACCAGCTTGAACTGGTCGAGATCGAGGAACATCAAGGCGTGTCGCCCACTTTGCTGGCGTACGACCTGTTGCAGCACTTGCTCGAGGCGGAACTCGAATTCACGGCGGTTGGCCAGCCCGGTCAAGGCGTCGTGGGTCGCCTGCCAGGAAAGGTTGGCGATGTACTGGCGCTCCTGAGTCATGTCGTGCAGCACCAGCACCGCCCCACTGACCTTGCCAGCGCTGCGGATCGGCGCGCCCACCAGGGTGACCGAGACGGTGCTGCCGTCCAGGCGCTGGATCTGCTTGGAGTGCTCGCTGCCGCCACTGAGTTGGCCCTTGATGATGTGCTCGATCAGGGTGAAGCCATCGGGCTCGGCGTTTTCATCCAGCAGCTTGAACAGCGCAGCTAACGGCAAGCCCTGGGCCTGCTCCGACTTCCAGTGGGTCAGCGCTTCGGCTGCGGGGTTCATATACGCAATGGCGCCGTCAACGTCGGTGGTAATCACCCCGTCACCAATCGACTCCAGAGTGATCTGCGCCCGCTCCTTCTCCGCTTGCAAGGCATCGGCGAAGGCATGGCGCTGGGCCAGCAACTTATGGGTACGCAGCAACGCCAAGACGATCAGCCCCAAGGCAGTGGCCAGGTTGGTGATCAACAACAGGCGCAGGATCATCCGCGAACCTTCGCCCAAGGCATCGCTGAACGCCTTGGCGGCCGGTGTCACCCCCTCGTTGATGGCAATGATGCGTGCCTTCCAGCTGCGCACATCATTACCCGTGACCTGATCAGCGCCGATGGCGCGGTGCATCTCGCGGGCCAGTTCATCCAGCTGTTCCAGGTAACCATCGCCCACTGTCCACTGTTCAATGGCTTTTTCCAGATAACTGAAATGGCGGAAGTTGAGGTATAGCCAGATAAGGCTGGAAACGTCGTCCGGATGGTTGCCGCCCTTGATGATACCCAGGCGGGCAGCAGGCAGGTCAGGCGTTGCGCTGTCCAGGGCGATACGCAGTTCATGCCCGCCCTGGGGCACGGCAATGGCCTGCTGGTATTTGAGGTAGGTAGCGTCGTCGCGGCTATCGGCATAGAGGGTCAGATAGTAGATGGCGTCTTTCTGGCCCTTGGACCACAAGCTTTCGCCAGCCACATAACCACGCACCGCAGAAAGCACATAGAGACTGCCGCAGCCCAACAATGCCTGGAACAAGACCACAGCGATAAAGGGCCAGACGATACCCAGCAGCCGTGGCGTTCCGAGAGTCCGCTTTTGCTTCATGAAGTCCCTTGCACATGCACTGCTAGATACGCACGCGAAAATCCGCTCCCTATAGCACAGCCTAATCTAAATCAACGCACTTGTTGCAGGTGCCCATAGAGTTTGGCGTACAGCCCGCCATCGGCAATCAATTGCTGATGGTCGCCATCTTCGGCGATACGCCCGCCATCGAACACCAGCACCCGGTCTGCCTGTTTCACTGCAGACAGCCGGTGGGCGATGATCAGTGTAGTACGCCCGGTGAGAAACCGCGCCAGTGCCTGGTGCAGGTTGTACTCGGTGGCCGCATCCAGCGCCGAGGTGGCCTCATCAAGAATTACCACCTTAGGCTCGGCGAGCACCATGCGAGCGATGGCCAGGCGTTGCCGTTGCCCACCGGAAAAGCGCACGCCAGAACGCCCGACTATGCTGTCCAGCCCCAAAGGCAGTGCCTTGACAGTAGCATCCAACTGGGCGATTTCCAGCGCCTGCCAGCAGGCTTGATCACTCCGGGAGCGGCCCATGGTCAGGTTGGCGCGCACAGTGTCGTTGAACAGCGCCGGGTGTTGCAGCACCACAGCGACATTCTCGCGAATGGTCTCCAGGCCGATCTCTTGCTGGGTGGCACCGCCAAAACGAATGCTGCCGGCCTGCGGCGTGTAGAGCCCCAGCAGCAGTTGCACCAGGGTACTTTTGCCGCCGCCGCTGGCGCCGACAATCGCCACCTTCTCACCCGGTGCGATGGCCAGGTTCAATTGGTCAAGCACCAGGTCTTCGCCGTAGCCGAAGTCGAGGCCGTGCACTTCGATGCCGACGGTCTCACGCCCGGTAAACGGGTCTGCGCCGCCTGGGTATTGCGGTTCATCGGCACGCGCCAACAGCTCGTTGATCCGCGTCAGCGCCCCGCCTGCCGCGTAGTAGGCGTATTGCAGGTTCAACAGTTGTTCCACGGGGCCGATCATGAACCACAAGTAGCTGAACACCGCGAGCATCTGGCCGATGGACAGGTCTGAAAACAGCACGGTGAGCATGGCCGCAGCACGGAAGATATCGATACCAAACTGGAACAGCAGGCCACTGGCGCGGCTGGAAGCGTCGGTTTTCCATTGAGAATGGATGGCATAGTCACGCACTTCCTGGGCACGCTGGCCGAGGCGCCCGAGGAAAAACCCCTGGCGATTGCCGGCGCGCACTTCCTGGATGGCATCCAGGGTCTCGGTCAGCGCCTGGGTAAAGCGTGAAGTGCTGTCGTTTTCCAGCTTCTTCAGGTGCTTGACGCGTTTGCCCAACTGCACCGTGGCGTAGATCACCAGTGGGTTGAACAACAGGATCAGCAGCGCCAGTTGCCAATGCATCCACACCAGGATCGCAGAGGTGCCGACCAGGGTCAGCATGGCCACCAGGAAACGGCTGAGGGTTTCTCCGACGAACTTGTCCAGGGTGTCCAGGTCGGTGACCAGGTGCGTAGTGACAGTCCCGCTGCCCAGGCTTTCGTACTCGCCCAGGGAGATACGCTTGAGGCGTTCGATCAGGCGCACGCGGATGCGATAGACGATGTCCTTGGCCAAGCGCGCAAACAGCCGCGCCTGCACCACGTTGAACACCAGCGCACCGCAACGCAGGGCCAGGGTCACCACTAGCATCAGGCCGATGTAACCGGCGGCTTTCTGCCAACCCAAGGGCAATGCGTGGTTCATCACCTTGAGCGCGGCATCACCATGGCCCAGCAGCACTTCGTCCACCAGCAAGGGCAATAACAGCGGGATGGGCACGCTGCACAGGGTCGCCAGCACGGCGACGCCATTGGCGATCCACAGGGATTTCTTGTGACGCAGGGCCAGGCGGCGGATTTCCGCCCAGGTCAGGCGGTCGGTGCGTTGAGGTTGCTCATACACAGGCGGCTCGCTCCAGCCAGCGGGCAAGCAATGGCGACAATTCGGACAGCGGCTGGTAGCCGTTGGTCAGCAGCGCCAACTGGCCGTCGCGCTCAGCCAACAGGGTCGGGAAACCGGCGATGCCCAGATCCTGTACCCAGGTAAAATCCGCCGCCGTCGCGGCATGCTGTTCGGCGCGGTCGAAGGCACCGGCAAACTCGATACGCGGTATGCCCGCCAGCTCCGCCAGCTCCACCAGCACGCTGGCCAGGGTCACATCGCGGCCTTCGACATAAAACGCGCGCTGGATCAGCCCCAACAACGTCCACGCACAATCCGGCGCCAGGCTGCGCGCGGTAACGATGGCGCGGCAGGCCGGCTCGGTGTCGTAGACAAAACCGTCAGGCAGCGCACCTTCACGCTTGAACACCTGGCCGGTGGCGTCGGTGACGGCCTGCCAGTGTTCGAGGATGTAGCGCCGGGTCGTCGGCTCCAGCGCCGCACCGCTGCCGGTGCGCAAGCCGCCCACCACCAGGTGCAGGTCCACACCCGCCGCCTGGGCCTGCTCAACCAGCGCCTGCGCCACCGGGGCAAAGCCCCAGCACCAGGAACACATCGGATCCATTACATAGAGCAGGCGCGCGGACATGGTTCAGGCCTCGGAAGGAGTTTGCTTGTAGTTGAAGCCAATCGGGTGCGGCATGTTGCGGGCCTTGGCCAGTTCAATCTGCTTCTGGCGATCAATCGCACTGCGGCGGGTCTTCTCAGGCAGCTTATCCCAGCAATGGGGGCAACTGATGCCGGCCACATAGTGCTCGGATGCACGGTCTTCGATGCTCACCGGTGTGCGGCAGGCATGACATTGATCGTAGTCGCCTTCGCTCAAGTCGTGGCGCACAGTCACGCGATTGTCGAACACAAAGCAGTCGCCCTGCCATTTGGTTTCTTCCTGGGGCACCTCTTCGAGGTACTTCAGGATGCCGCCCTTGAGGTGGTAGACCTCATCGAAGCCTTCGCTGAGCATATAGCTCGAGGCCTTCTCGCACCGAATGCCGCCGGTGCAGAACATGGCGACTTTCTTGTGCTTGGCCGGGTCGAAGTTGGCTTTGATATAGTCGGGAAATTCGCGAAAACTGGTGGTTTTCGGATCGATTGCGCCTTCAAACGTACCGATGGACACTTCGTAGTCGTTACGGGTGTCGATCAACAGCACTTCAGGGTCGCTGATCAGCGCGTTCCAGTCCTGCGGGTCGACGTAGGTGCCGACCTTTTTGTTCGGGTCGACGCCTTCGACGCCCAGGGTCACGATCTCTTTCTTGAGCTTGACCTTGGTGCGGTAGAACGGCTGGTCGTCGCAGTAGGACTCTTTGTGGTCGATATCGACCATGCGCGGGTCCTTCTTCAGCCAGGCCATCAGGCCATCAATGCCTGCGCGGGTGCCGGAAACGGTGCCGTTGATGCCTTCTTCGGCGATCAGCAAGGTGCCTTTGATGCCGTTGTCGACCATCGCCTGCAGCAGTGGCTCGCGCAGGGCGACGTAATCTTCGAGGGTGACGAACTTATACAGTGCCGCCACGACAATCGGTTGAGTCATGGGTGTTATCTCCAGGTGGCTACCCTCGTAAGGGGTGAACCGGATGTAGAAAAATGCAGGCCAAGCCGCGCGGCGCGCATTCTAACAAAACCGCGACGCTACTGCATCGACACTCAGTCACCGATATTTCCTTGACTCGCTCACGGCTTTGGCTGACCTCGGCCCGCACAGCCTGCGTGATAGCGTCTTGCGTTGCCCATTGGATCCACCTTTGGGCTCACAGGAAGCTCGATGACATGGAAACTTCAAACCGCTCGTTATTGGCCAGACTGGTGGAGCGGCCCGTCCCTCCAGGTGTTGGGAAGGTCAACTTCACCACCGCCCTGCATCAACTCGGCTTCACCAGCATCTTCGACATTGTCGCGCTGCCCAAGGCCGAGTTCATCCGTCAACTGGCCCACTCCAATGATGACGATGGCGCCCAAGCTTACGAAAATGCGCTGTCCTACACCATGCAGTTGCAGTGGCTGTACGACCAACAACCAGTGAACGCGCCAGCCCTCACTCGTAGCAAACGCGACCTGGAATCGAACGTGCCCAGCCTGCCCAACGGGGATTGGGGGAATACCTGCCACCCCGATGCCATTGCCGCTATCGATTCGCCTGTCGCCTACCTGCGCGCACTGTTTCTTTTTGCAACTCAGCTTGAAAACAACGGGAGGGGAACGCAAGCCAAAATCCCCCTGAACCAACGGCGCCCGGACCTGAGAAATTTACTGATTGACCACGACACGACCTTTGCCCAGCGCCCGCTGCTGACGCTGATCGATGACATGTTGCGCAAACAGATCAAACACCATCACCCGCAGGAGAAATTGCACCCGCTGCTCAGCAAGCAACACTACCCCTTGACGCTGCCTTACCACCATCATCACCTTCAATGCCGCCTGGGGCTGTCGGGAACCCGGCACGCCTTGGGTGAATTGAGTTATCGACTCAGCAAGCGGCTGCCGTTTGACGATGCCGGCAACGCACTGTACGGCACGGTCAAAACGCGCAATGGTGACGCGCAATGCCTGCTAAGCGAACTGAATCCCCCACAGCAAAAACTGTTGACCCAACCACCCGTCACGGGAAGCACGCTGTTTGAAACCTACTTTGGCAGACCCCGTGCACCGGAAAATCTTGACGACTTTCTGAAATGTACGGCGCTGGACAGTACCCAGTTGCAAGCCCTCCTGGCGCAAAACAGTTTCGCCCCCCATGCCTCCCGCTCAGCACCTAAACAAACGTTGCTGATCTATGGTGCCCGCTATGTCAATGGCACAGACCGTCTGCCCAAGCTAGAGGTCGGCCAATCCGGCGACGGGAAAATTGCGACACTACTCAATACCAGCCCCGATCGGTTCGACCGTCTGCATCGGATGATCCGCCTGCTAAAGTGGGTCGATCTACCGTTCGCCGAACTGGATACGCTGATCGTCAGCGCCATGGTGCTTGAGGGCACAGCCAACGCCGCTCTTCAGATAAGCCACACCACCCTGCGCGTACTAGGTGTCTACCGGTACCTGCGTGGGCGCTACAGGCTCAAGCCGCTGGAGTTTTCGGCGTGGCTGGATCGCCTGCCCGTGCAGGCCAGCGCCAACGAGCAACCCTTATTCGATCAGGTGTTCAATCGCACCCTGGTGTCCGGGCGACCGCTACCGCTGGACGACCAGGCCTTCGATTCGCATACCCGCCAGCAGCTTTGCGCCGCATTGGCGTTGAGTGATACACCGGATTCGCTGCACCTGCTGACAGATGTGTTACCCAAACCTGTCGTCAGGAATATTGCCACGTACTCCGTGATCTATCGGCTGGCACGCATCGCCCAGGTTTTCGGCCTTTCTGTCTTGCACTGCAAACAACTGGCCGACCTGCTCGGCCCGTCCACCTGGAGCCAGCTGGTCACCCCCACATTGAGCACCGAGATGGGCTTTCTCGATGTACTCATGCAATTGGACTGGGCCGTCACCTGGCTCAGGGACAGTAACACCAGCGTAACGCAGCTGCGCCAGCGATTGCTGCTGGAGCCCGCCACTGATAACCCGGCGCTCAAGCGCTGGGTCGACTTACTGCCAAAGGGACCTGAGGTGTGCATCCAAGAGTTCTTGGCAAAACCAACGCCGGCCCTCTACAGCAATGAGCTTACGCTCTACTACACCCTACATTTCAACAAAACGAAGACTGAGCCTGCGCCCAACCACCTGATCCTGCTGGCGCCGGATATCACCACGCTGTTGCCGTTGCCGGTCAACAGCGCGTCACTGCGTCAATTGCTGCTCAACCCCCGTTGGCTGGACAGCAATAATTCACCCACAGGGCTGGTCGAGCTGAGCCTGGGCACACTCTATCTATTACAGCGTTTCAGAGACTGCTGCGATGCGTATGGCCTGGCACAGGACAGCCTCTTGGCGTATTTCCAGAGCGCCAACAGCAACGGGTCTCAAGCCCTCGATACCCGGCTGAGTCAATGGTTAGGGTGGGACGAAAAAGAACTGCGGGTACTCACCGAGACCTTGCCCACAGGCAGGGTCACGTCCATGGACCAACTGGATTGGATCATGCGCTGTCGACAAGCCTGCACCATTACCCGGCTCTCTAGCCAAACACTGCTCAACACCAGCGAATTGGATAACGCCAGCGACTTCAATCAATGGAAGCTCGTGGGCGAAGCCATCATCGCCGCACATCAATAACGGCTTACTTTCAACCAGCAGACTCAAGGAATGACCATGTCTGAGCCCCTCGACCAGCGCCTCAATGAAGCCTGGCGTGATGCCATGCTGAGCTACTATCTGTCTCACTGCATCAGCCCCGCCCTTAAAGACTCGTTGCGTACACCCAACGACCTGTACGACTACTGGCTACTGGACGTACAAGTCAGCCAAGCAGTGCCAACCAGCCCGGTCGCCAGTGCGATCACCAGCCTGCAGCACTACATCAACCGAATTCACTCGGGCCTGGAACCCGGTTATGAGACACAGGGCATGTCGCCTCACGAGACCCTGGCCTGGCAGACCTCCCTGCACACTTACCCGCTGTGGAGCGCCAGCCAGCAACTGCGCTATCACCCGCAAAACTTCCTCGACCCCACGCTGCGCGAGGACAAGAGCGAGAGCTTTGAGCAACTGGAAAACGAGCTCAACCAGCATCGCATTCAACCCGCCACCGTGCAGAACGCCGTGCAAGGCTACCTGTCACGGTTCGAAGAAGTCGCCAACATTCAGACGCTCAATGGTTACATCGATGGCGACGTCAAACAGTGGGATACCAGCACCTATTACTTCGTCGGCAAATCCACCACCGATGAGCTCTATTACTGGCGCTCGCTGGACCTGTCCAAACGCTCCACCCTCAAGGCCGAGGCACCTGCGCCCCTCGCCTGGTCAGACTGGAAACCCATCAACCTGACGTTTGCCGCCGAGACGCCCGCCCACAGTGTTCGCCCCGTGATGTTCAACCATCGGTTGTTCATTGTTTGGGCCGAGAGCATCAAGCCTGCGCCCTCCCAATACTTCAAGGCACAGGGAAACGGCAATGGCTACAACGGAAGCGAGGACGACGACGACGAAAAACAACGCCAGGGTGAGTGGCTGAACGGCCGGTTCGTGAAGTTTCGCCTGTGCTTTTCCTATAAAAAACTGGATGGCACCTGGAGCCTTCCGCACACAGGCCTGGAAGAACACTGCGTTACGCGGGGTATCAACGCACTCACGCCGGCGCAACTTAGCAGCATCACGCAGACCGTTGCCGTGGTCGATAGCCGCGCCCCTCACTCACTGTTCCTGGGTATAAGGGCCAATACGCTGAATCATGGCAGCGACCAAATGGGCGAATTCTTCCAGGCCATCAGTGTCGATCAGTCATTGGGTATAAAAATCGTCGCGTCTGCGGGCAGCCCTGGCCGATACAAGATTGTGCCGGGTTCCGACGTTGCTCGGGAAACGGTCAGGTTACTGGAAGCCTATGAGTCCACAAAAAACACGCCACTGCAGATTGCGTTGTTGGGCGGCGTCGATCAGGACAACGTATTTTCCAGCGTGTTGCTCCCCTCGTTCGCCCACCAATACTTCCGTCTGTTTTTCGATATAAACAAGGACAACTTACAATTCAAGACTCACGTAGCGCAGGGAGAGGACAAAAGAACGGTAGCCTTGGAAGCTCAAACACCCCAAATAGAAGATCAACAGAAGTGGAACTTTGAATCCAAAAGCACCGATATAGTCGCCACCGATACTGCCACCACAAACTTTGATCCCGTCACCAACGAGTTCGTCTTCACCTCGAAAATCGCTAAGCCCTTCCTGCAGACTTACAGCATCACCCTTGCCTCCCATTACACCCAGATGAGCATTACCCTCGTCACCAACTCTGCGTTGCATGACCCGACTTTATCCGAAGTTGAACTCATCAGCGGCTCGGTTCTGAGGATCGACTGCGCGATATTCCCCGAAGTGAAGGCCACGTATCACTCGATGTTTTTCAAAAACCCCAGGACCGGAAAAAGCTATTCCAACGCTATTTATGACAAAGGCTCCATATTGTTTAGCCTCGACAAAAAAGAGACGATAACGAGGAAAGACTTGAGAAGAGGGTATGAAGGTCAATCCTATACCGCCTTTGAATTCTCACTGGCAGGGAAGCGTCTTAACAAAAATGCATTCCTGCACTTATATACCCATTATCAGGATCCCTTCCTGATGATACTCGACCGCTACAGCGGCTATAACCTGCCAGGTGACGAGCCCGCCAACCAAAAACTGCACTTTGTGAATGACGTGAGGCTAGAGTCCACCAACACTTCAGCGCCCATTTTGCGTTTCTACAAGCACGTCATCATGCAGTCCAAACTGGCAGACGTGCCCACCCCGCAAGCCATCAATAACAACACCGCCCGAATCCTTAACTTCACGGACATCGAACACGAAAGTCTGGCCGGCGCATCCCCAGAATTAGCAGCCGGCCATCTGGCGAGTGCGCGGATAACGTTACCCAATAAGCAACCCGCATCAGCCATCACCTTGATCCATGGTGTCATCACGCTTGAGAGTCAAGAGAACAAGGTGAAAGTTCTCGGCTATGCACTCAAGGCCGTCAAATGCGCCCTCGGTACCTCCCCTGCCGTCGACAAACCTGCACATTCCCCGCGCATCACGCGCCGACCGCAAAAAACCGGAGAAACCGTCGAATCCATTGATTTTTCCAGCAGCTTCAGCCCGACGATCCCGGCAATCCGACTCAATACCAGCGTTGCGCATAAATTGACCCAGACGCTCAGCTTCGACCCTTCATTTTTACGATCCCCTGAGGACTTGACGGAACCGGCACTGGCTGCTGACGCCTCTCCCGTACCCTTGGACTTCCAGGGTGCGCACGGCAAAAGTTTGCGTGAATTGTTTATCTATTTGCCCTGGACCATCGCCCATTACTTCAACCAGCAACAGCAGTACGCTCACGCCGAAACCTGGTTGCACTACCTGTTCGACCCTCGCCAACCCAACGCCGGGGCGCTGAGTTCGCTGCCAAGCCAGCCCGTAGAGCTGAGCTACGCCTGCCAACACCCCGAGAGCCCACATTACCTGGCTCTCAGCTTTCCGACCTACCTGCGCAAGGCGTTGCATTACCTCAATGTAGATATTCTGCTCAACCGGGGCGACGCGGCCTATCGCCAATTGAGCCCCGACAGCCTGGCCGAAGCCAAACTCTGGTACATGCAGGCGCAGAACCTGCTCGGCATGCGCCCGTCGGTCACGCGCGCCGATACCTGGACCGCGCGCACACTGGAAACACTGGCGAAAACATCCTCCCCGGCAATACGCCAGTTGGAACATCAACTCGAATACACCACGCGACTGTCCCAGCAGTGTAAAACCACGGGTCAACGCGCCTGGCTCACGGACAGCCCCTACTTATACCGCCCGCTAAACACGCAACTGGTGGCACGCTGGGACACATTGGAAAGTCGCCTGCATGGGCTGCGCCATCATCTGGACATTGCTGGCAAGCCGTTGCGCCAACCCCTCTTTGCGCCCCCCTTGTCCCCCGCCGCCCTGCTGGCACGGAACGCACAAAGTACCGCGGGTGGCGCCAGTGCCCTGCCACCGGTCCGTCCTGAAGTGGGTCACTACCGGTTCCAGGTCATGCAGGGGCATGCCCTGAGTGCGGTCGACAGTCTGGCGCAGTTCGGCAACACGCTGCTCACGCTGATCGAGCGCCAGGAACAGGCGCACTACCTTGAGGTGCAACAGCAAAACGCCTGGCAATTGGCCGAACTGGTGTTGACCCAACAGACCCAGGCACTGGCCATCGATGAAAAAAACAAAGACGCGCTACGTCGCAGCCGCTCAATCGTTCAGGGGCGGCTGGATTTCCTGACGCGCCAGCTCAGCGAAGGCATCAGCCCCGGGGAAATTTCAGCCGGCCAACACTATCTGGAGAGCGCCGCCTGGGAGAGAAAAATCACGCTTGCCGGTATGGGCGCTGGTGCCGCCATGCTCGCGCCCAATATCTTCGGCACGTCGTTCGGAGGCATGCGTTTTGAGGGCGCGTTTCATGCGTTCCAAGCCTTCGCCCAGGGCGAGGCCAACACTGCCCGCGCCAACGGTAATGAGCTGGAGCGCACCGAGCAGTTCAATCGTCGCGCCCAGGAGTGGACCCACGCCGAACAACAGGCCCGCCTGGAGCTGGCCCAGATCGACGCCCTGCTGCTCGTGCACGCCGAGCAGGAAAAAGCCACTCGCCTGCAACTGCGCAGTGCCCACACCGCATTGGCCCAGGCCAAGTCAGCCTACCAATTGCTCGGCATGCGCTTTACAGGGGCGCAGCTTTATCAATGGCTCACTGCGCAACTGAGCACGTTCTATTACGCTCTGTATGACAGCGTCCACTCCCTGTGCCTGGCCGCTGAAGCCTGCTGGCAGTATGAAACCGCCGACAGACGCCAGTTCTTTCAAGGTGAGGCTTGGCACCACTCCTCCCGAGGACTGCTGAGTGCCGAAGGCTTGAAACTGAACCTGGTGAAAATGAACACGGCGTACCTGCAGCACACGCCCCGCGAGCTGGAAATCAGCAAAACCGTGTCACTGCGCCATCGCCTGATCGAGTGCTCGGTCACAACCGAAGGAAAATCCTCTCAACCCGCCAAGACCTGGGCCGAGCATAAGACTGCCTTGGTCAGCAGCGGCACGATTGGTTTTGCCCTGAGCCACGAGTTGCTGAATGAAGACTATCCTGGACACACCTTGCGGCGAATCAAGCACGTCAGCGTCTCACTCCCCGCCACGCTGGGGCCCTATGAAGACATCAAGGCGACACTGACCCAAACCCGTAATGAAATTCAGCTGCCCGATGGCACCCTCCAAATCGACCTCAAGGCACACCAGCAAATCGCTTTGTCACGCGGGCTGGATGATGACGGCCTGTTTACCCTCAACTTCGACAACGATCCGCGTTACCTGCCGTTTGAATACACCGGCGCCGTGTCTTGCTGGAGCTTGAATTTTACCAATCCGCTGCACCAGAAAAACCTGCTTGAATCCATCACCGACATCATCATTCATGTGCGCTATACCGCAAGGCCCGGCAGGAGTGAAGCATGAGCACTCAAGCGAATGAATCACCCCTCAAGGTGCCAGCGCTGCCCACTGCGGGCAACGCCATCGAAGGGCTCGCCAAAGGCTTGGGCAACGTGGGCGTCGACGGCACGGCGACCTTCGAGATTGCGTTGCCGATTTCTACCGGTCGGGGTTATGCCCCCACACTGTCATTGATCTATCGCAGCACGGCGGGTAACAGTGCGTTCGGTTTCGGCTGGGACGTCAACCCTGGCGCCGTCACACGGCGCACCCAGAGAGGCGTTCCCGATTACGCCGCAGCCGATACATTCCAAGGTCCGGATGCACAACCCTGGATGCCCGAGCGCACCGCCGACGGCATACTCGTACAGACACAGCGCGACAGTTTTGACCAGGTGCCGCTGGGCCTCACCTACACCGTCACGCGCTACTTCCCCCGGGTCGAGCGCCGGTTCGAGCGCATCGAGCATTGGCGCTCAGAGGGCGACGCCGCCGGGTTCTGGCTGATCCAGGCGCCTGATGGCGACCGACATGTCTACGGCAAAACCCACTCGGCGCGCATCGCCGATCCGGATAACCCAAGCCATGTGGCGCAATGGCTGCTTGAAGAAAGCCTGAACGCCCATGGCGAACATATCGGCTACCAGTACCTGGCCGAGACCGAGCCCCAAACCGAGCCACATGACAGCCGGGCCCAGCGTTATCTGCACAACGTGTGTTACGGCAACGTCAAAGCCCGCGAAAAAGAGACCCCCTATCTGCTGAAGACCGACGACCTCTCCAGTGTGGCGTGGCACTTTTACCTGGTGTTCGACTATGGCCAGCGCACCACGACCAGCGACGCGTTACCCTCCTACGACGCGCTCAAGCCATGGGCCCTGCGCGACGATCCATTTTCCAGTTATATCTACGGCTTTGAGCTTCGAACGCTGCGCCTATGTCGGCAGATCCTGATGTTCCACGCCTTTGCAGATGAGCCCGACATGGGCCCCACCCCAGTGCTGGTCAAGCGCCTGTGGCTCGAGCATCAAACCGCTCGCAATGGGCTCAGCACCCTGTTCGCGGCACACCAGCAGGCCGTTGACGCTCAAGGAATACTCAGCCGCCTGCCACCGCAAGAATACCTGTATCAACCCTCACGCCTGAAACTGGACATCCGTCGCTACCAGCGCTTTGATGACTTGCCCGGCCTCAATGACGGCCAGCGCTACCAACTGGTGGATTTATACGGCGAAGGCCTGCCGGGGATCTTGTATCGTGGTGAGCAAGCCTGGTATTACCGAGCGCCTCAGCGGGCCGACGCTTCCACGGGCGATGAGGTGACCTACACACCCACCCAAGCACTGCCCGCCATTCCCGTGGCTGACGGTTCACGCCCCGTGTATCAGGCTTTACTCGATATCGATGGCGATGGTCGCCCGGAATGGGTCCTTGCCCGGCCAGGCATGGGTGGTTTCTTCAACCTTGACCCCCAAGGCAAAGAGATGGGGTTTGTGCCGTTCGACGCATTGCCGGTGGAATTGCTGCACTCTGACGCAATATTTGCCGACCTGATGGGCAGTGGTTTGGGTGACCTCGCACTTGTGGGCCCGCGTAGTGTGCGCTTGTACGCCAATCGCCAGAACGGTTTCGGCCCGGGTATCGAGCGGGTGCACAGGGTAGACGGCGACAACTTGCCGTCCTTCTCCCGCTCTCCTGCCGACTGGGTCGGCTTCAGCGACATCCTCGGCAGCGGCCAGCAGCACTTGGTGCGTATCCGTTACAACGAAATCAAATGCTGGCCCAACCTGGGCCACGGGCGATTCGGCAAGGGTCGGGTATTGGCCACCTTGGCGTTCAGGGAGACGACGTTCAACGCTGCCAACGTGTTGCTGGCGGATCTGGATGGCTGTGGTGCCAGCGACTTGCTGTACCTGACGACCGAGGGGGTAAGCATTTTCATCAATCAGGGCGGTAATAGCTTCGCCACAACCCCCTTGGTATTACCCTGGCCGTCAGGCGTGGAGTACGACGCCTTATCCCAAGTGAGCGTGACGGACCTGCAAGGCGATGGTTACGCCAGCCTGATCATCAGCGTCATGCATCCGCGCCCTCGCCATTGGCGCTATGCTTTTTTTGACAACAAGCCCTGTTTGCTCAGCATTGCCAATAACAACCTCGGCGCGCAAGTCAACGTGAGCTACCGCAGCAGCGCGCAGGAATGGCTGGATGAGAAACAGCAGCCTCAAGCCGACGGCAAGCCCGCCGTCAGCCGGCTGCCCTTCGCGTTCCCTCTGGTCAATCGTCAAGTACTGCGTGATGAGATCAGCAATAACACCCTGACCCAACGTTTCAACTATCGTCGGGCGTATTACGATGCCGATGAGCGGGCCTTCCAGGGCTTCGGCCTGTTACTGCAAACCGACAACGAAACCCGAACCGGCGAGGCGCCCGAAGCAGGGGTGCGCACCAAACGTTGGTTTCACACCGGTCAAGCGCTGGATATGCCCCAGGACGATTACAGCCGCCATGACGCTGACGCTATCAAGCTCGGCCCCACGCTGCTGGGGCAACATGATGCCCCTGAGCAGCCACAACCGACCGACCATCAAGACCACCTGATCGCATCACCCACGTCACAGCAAGTACGGGAGGCAGCCTACGCGCTCCGGGGCCTGCCATTACGGGTGGAAGTATTCGCCCTCGATTCCGCCAACCAGACACCCTACTCGGTGCAACAGTATCGCTATAGGGTCCGCCGGCTGGCACCTGGCTCAAAACCCTGGGCGCGAATGCTGCCCCTGACGCTGGAGTCCGTGAGTTATCAGTACGAGCAGGTACCCGATGATCCAGTCTGCGAACATCAGGTCAACTTGCGCTGGGACACCTATGGCAGCCTGGTTCACAGCGTCACAATTCATGGCGCACGGCGCACGACCGCCAAGGATGCACCACCGGGACTGCTCGATGATGAGCATCAGCAGCAATGGTGGCGTGACACCCACGACCCGGCGCAGCAGGTGTTTTACCTGAGCGAAACCTTGGCGCAATGGATTCATCAGTCACACAACGACCAGTGGCGATTGGGTCTGCCCTATCGTCGGCGCGACAACGCCTGGACCCTGCCCAAGGGCCAGCCACCTGCGGGGTTGAACGCGATGGCGATCAACTACGAAACGTTGGTCAACCGGCTTTCAGGGCCACTGGGGCCGCAAGCGCCACGCGAGCTGAACAGCTTGTCGATCCAGTACTACCGCGAGCCAGGCAGCAAGGGGCAGACCTTGGCGCCTGGAACCGCAACCTTCCAGGCGCTGGCCGATTATCAAGAAACCGCCGAACTGGCCCCCGCCGCGTTGAAAGCGTTGGAAAAAATTCCCGACATGCCGGGCCAATCCGCCGAAGACCTGCCAAGCCGCCTGCGCCAAATCGGTTATCGCCCCATGGCCGTGTTTTTTCATGCCAATGACCAGGAGCGCCAAGCGCCTCCCGACCTTTGGTCAATCCGTCGCCAGTTTCCTCGCTACCTCAACGCCAAGCGTTTCTATCGCTTACAGGCCTGGCGGCTGACGCAAGCCGAGAGCGAAACCACGCTGACCCATGACCCTTACAGGTGTCAGGTTATCCAAGTCAAACACGCCGACGGCTGCATCACCCACATCACGCATGACTACCGTTTGCTCCAGCCGACCAGCATTACCGACGCTAACGGCACACGCGAGCAAGCGCTGTACGATGCGTTCGGTCGCGTGCTCGCGACCAGCGTCCAAGGGCAAGAAGCGGGAAAGCCCGTCGGCTTTGGGCAATTGTCGGCCTATCGCAGGCCGATGGGCGCGGGCGTCGATTCCGCCATTGAGTCACCCGCAGGGGTTCTCGGCGAGGCGGCCAGTGCCTGTTGCTACGACCCGCTCAGTTGGATGGGCTCGATCGCTGCGGCGGACAGGCAAGCGCAGTGGGTCAGCCAACGCTATCTGTTGCCCGACGGGCATATACGCGCCACTGCCAGGCTGCGCCTGAAAAACAAGGCAAAAACCTTGAGTACAAGTGAAAAAGCCTTGGTTGACTTGATCCACAAGACCCGGCGCGAACCCGCCCGCAGCCTGATATTGACCGCCGACCGCTATACCCACGACCAAGAGCAACTCATCCACATGACCCTCGCCTGCCATGACGGCTTTGGGCGCACCTTGCAAAGCAAACAAAAAGCCGAGCCGGGACCAGCCTGTGCCGTGGCCGACAACGGTGACCTGAGCGCCAGGAACGGCGCCCTCCAGACGGTTGAGGCTGACCCGCGCTGGTGTGTCAGCGAGCACACCGAGTACAGCCCCAAGGGCCAGATCATTCGGGTGTATCGCGCCTATTATGCCGACCGCCACAGGTATATCGACGGTAAGGCCTTGCGCCAGTTCCTGCACAGTGACAGACAGTTCCATGACCCCCTCGGTCGCCCCACCCGCACCCTCACGGCCAGGGATAGCGTGCGACAAACCACCTACTGGGCCTGGTACACCGTCAGCGAGGATGAAAACGATACCTGGGAGCCGCCTGCGCACGAACTGTCTTCCCACAGCTGAAACGTGAAGCCACCGTGGCGACTCAGTTGAGTCACCGCCACGGTGATGCCTCAATCAGCGGCGCCGCCCTGCACGTGCAGGCGTAGCGCTTCTGGGGCTGTAGGCGCTCCACTTGGCTGGGTTAGCCTCCCACGGCGCATCGACCCTGCGTTGACCCCTATAGAAAATTACCCTGCCGCCCAGTTGCGCTCGATGCCGATAGAGCCAGCGCAGCTCCGAGGCCGTAGCCGATGGTCGTGACTTTTTGACCACCTGCCCGATCGCCAGATCGTCAAGGGCGAAATGGACCACCGCGTTACTCTGCGGATCGGTCAGGGTTTCCAAAGCGGATTTGCTGCTTCGATTGACCAGCTTTTGCTGGATACCGAGTAAACCCTCGCCGATGAATTGGATAGCAGTTGCCTCGGCTGAATATTTTCCTGCCGCAAGATTACGTACAAATCTCCTCGCGAACTGCTGGTTGCAAGTGGTCGCCGTACAACCTGAGTACCTCGCAACAATACCTTCATAGAAGGGCTGAACGTTGGCCGATATTTGCTCACGAAGTTCTGCCTTGAGACGTGTTGCTATCGAATCTTCACCCGGCACCGGCGTCACCAAGTCCGTGAACTCGACAGGCGCAAGTTCGCGGAAAGTGAAGAACTGGCGAACGTTGGACCCCAGCCCGGCAGTCCAGCGCTGTAGATCCGCACCTGGAAAATAGGCCGCCATCGTGTCACCACGCCCACTCAGTATCGACCAGAAGCTGCGGTAACTGCCCACCGTATGAGCCAAACCGAAGATTATGTCGCCTCGCCCCGGCTGGAACTGCTCGCCAAACGACGTTTGCGTGCCATCGGCATCCCTGAACCGCAGGGGGTTGCCCAGGACCATCGCATACAGGTTCAGACCATCCACATCACCCAACGGGTCCGGGCTGATCCAGCGTTGCAGCCACGGCGCGTAATAGCGCGAGCCGTAGTAATACAACCCGGTTGCGTCGCGCTCCTTACCCGCGTAGCGGCGCACCTTATAGTTGGCTCGCTGCGTACCGTTGGTTGCCCACCACGCCGTTGCGCCATAAGGATAATAATGCTCCTGGCTCAGCAACTGCGCTTGCTCGTCCAACTCCAGTGAATGGCTATTGAGGTGATCGAGGATGCTGAATTGCAACTGCTCGGCACTCATATCACTGGGGCGACCGGCGTCCCACTGCAACACCGTGACCCGGCCGCCGCCCGTATCAATGTCCAGCACGTTCAAGCGCTTGCCGGGTTGTATGTGCAGGTGCAAACCCGGCAAGTAATACGTTAGATGTGTATGGGGGGTGCTTGCGACCTGCTGGCTTCTGAGCTTGGCTGCCCGCTGGCCCTGACTGTCGTAGAGATAACTTTCCACATCGGGGTCACCCTGCTCTCGCTGCACCTGGGTCGCGTGAGTCAGTTGGTTGCGCACGTTCCAGCCGAGCTGCTGGCCGCCGCCCAGCATTTGCTGATTACCGTTGGCATCAAACATCGTCGCCCAGTGCCCCGGCGCGCCGTCAGTGACTGACAAGGCACGATTGCTACCCGCAGCCACACGCATGTCCTGGGTGTAACCTGTTCCGCTACCCGGCACATGGCGAAGACGTGTCAAGTTGCCATTTTCATCGTAGGTATAATGCTGGGTGTAATTGCGCCAGAGCCCGGGGTCGGTTGCACCGAACGTCACCCGCCCTGGCGCCGCCTGCCCTCTGTTGCCGACATTTTCCCGACCGCTGGCCTGGGTCAACTGGTACAGCGTGTCGTACTGGTAACGACTGACCGCATCAATGCGCGCATTGCTGTGCCATTGGGTCGGCTGGGCCTGGTCGCTGAGACTGAGGATATTGCCTACTGGGTCGTACTCGTACACAAGATCCTGTAAAGGCGTGGTGGCCTCGCCCTTGCGATACACCGTCAGTTGCAGCAAGCGATAATCCTCAGCAGCATACTTCGCTACTTTGGTGACATCATTGCCCGCACGCTCGGACTCCGCTTGCCCGTTGGCGTTGTACACGCGCTGGTCCATCAACACCTGACGCGTTCCCCCCTTCAGGGTCAGCGCTACTTCCTTCAGCCAGCCCTGTTGCCCGTAGCGCCAGTGCCGGCGATTATCCTTTGCGTCGACCTGCTCGAGCAGCGCCCCCAAGGCATCGTAGCGCCAGGTCGTGGTATGGGCTTCGCCCACCAACTGTTCGGCTTGTTTGTCATCGCTCGATGGCCAGTCAACTGTCGACGTATCCATGCGAAACCGTCGGGTCTGATTGATGAGGCTCCCACCGACTCCGTACTCATCCATCCACAGAACGCCGGCCGGGTCCGCATGACGAATCAGTTGACCACAACGGTTGCCGGCCGCCTCCGCGGGCTCGGCTGCCGCATAGGTCAGGCGCTCGACACAACGCGGCCGTGGCTCATCCGCAGCCTGTTCAAATACCGCCACGGGGCGTAACACGCGATCGTAGCGCCACTCCTGATGGGCTTGACGCGAATCCCAGCGATGCAATAGCTGCCCCGCTTCACCGCGTAATACCAAGCGCCAGCCGGCATCGGCGCTCTCGGTGTGCACTGGCTCGCCCGACAGACTGTAAATGTTCGATTGCGACGCCACACCCACAGCACCGCGCGCCAATTGTCGTGGGTCCCACTGACCGAGCAACAAACCACTGGTTCCAAACACCTGTCGTGTGACCCGTGCCTGCGGGGTCTGCGTCACGTTCTCGCGGTGATATTGAAGGGTACGTACGGCCAGTCCACGAGGGTCCATGGCCTTCAAGGTAGGTGTATTTCGATGCAGAGAATTAGACATAAACTCATGACCTGATTAGCTAAGGTCAAAAAAGTCTAGGGAGGCGCTCTGTGGAGTGGGGGTATTGCGAGCGGTTTTATGTATCTAATTACAGGGGCAGAATACGATTGAGTCTGCTGCGCAGCCCAACGGGAACAAACGCTTACCGCCACAGATGCTGGGCTACGGCGGTGTAAATACCTAGGCCCGGCCCCGTTAACCTGCGTGATAGCGTTTTTTCATTTCCCGCCGAACCCATCGGCGGGAGTGAAGGAACGTATGAATATGCAAGCCGACAGCAGCTCCTTGCTCGCCCAACTGATTGATCACGCACACCCTCGCGCCCCCGCCCCAGCGAGCCGGGGTCAGGCATGAGCGACGACACTCTCAAACTGCAGGTCAACACCCCGGCGCTGCCCAAAGGCGGTGCTGCCATCCAAGGCACCGGCAAGGGCTGGGGAGATATCGGCTCCAGTGGTACGGCAAGCTTTGAGATTCCCTTACCGATCTCTCCCGCGCGCGGCTACACGCCCGTCATGTCGCTGACCTACCACAGCGGCGCCGGTAACGGCCCCTTCGGCCTGGGCTGGGGAGTGCCCCTGCGCGCCGTCAGCCGACGTACCTCCCATGGCGTGCCGGCCTACACGGAGCACGACGTACTGGTGGGCCCCGATGCGCAAATATGGCTACCCGAACGCGACGCCGCAGGTGCGATCGTCAGCCGGTCCACGACCTCTTTCAATGGTTTGCCACTGACCATCGCCTACACGGTCACCCGGTACTTTCCCAGGATCGAGAGCCACTTCGACCGTATCGAGCACTGGCACTCGGCAACCGATACGGCAGGCTTCTGGTTGATACAAAGTGCCGATGGCAGTCAGCACTTTTACGGGAAGACCGCATTGGCCCGGATTGCCGATCCGGACCACCCGCACCATGTAGCGCAATGGTTGTTGCAGGAAAGCCTGAATGCCCACGGCGAGCACATTTACTATCACTACAAAAAAGAAACCGATCCCTCACACTACCCGAGGGACTGTCGCGCCCAGCATTACCTGGAACGCGTCTGCTACGGCAACTTCACCGCCAAGGAGCAGGAACAGCTCTACCTCTGGCAGACCGACGATAAGCCGGACATAGGCTGGCACTTTCAGTTGCTCTTTGATTATGGCGAACGTGACCTTGAACTGGATCAGCGACCGACGTACCAGGCCACACGGGAATGGCCGGCACGCCCCGACCCCTGCTCGGATTTTTCATTCGGCTTCGAGCTGCGCACCCTGCGCCGTTGCAACCAGATTCTGATGTTCCACCACTTCCCCAAGGAAGCACAAATGGGCGCCGACCCGGTGCTGGTCAAACGTCTGCTGCTGGAATACCGCGCCCCCAGCCATGTCAGCCTGTTGATGGGGGTGCATGAGCAGGCTTTTGACAGCTTGGGCAATAGCGTGAGCCGCCCGCCGCTGGAGTGCTTTTACCAATCGAGCCAGCTCAAGGTGGACCAGAGCAGCTATCAGCCCTTCAGTTCGCTGCCCGGGCTGCATGACAGTGAGCGTTATCAACTGGTCGATCTGTATGGCGAAGGCCTACCCGGTGTGTTGTATCGCGCCGACAAGAGTTGGTACTACCGTGAACCCGTCAGGGCGCAGCACACGAAAACCGGCGACGAGGTGATTTACGGCGCGGCCCAGGAGTTGGCGCGGGTGCCGGTCGCCGACAGCACTCGGCCCATCCACCAGGCGCTGGCCGATGTGGACGGCGATGGCCGTCTGGACTGGCTGGTTGCCCAACCGGGGATGAGCGGTTTTTTCAGCCTGGACGAACAGCGCAACTGGTCAACCTTCACGCCGTTCGATGCGTTCCCGTCGGAATTTTTCCATCCCCAGGGAATACTCGCCGACTTGATGGGGACGGGACATCCTGACGTTGCCATGATCGGCCCCCGTAGTGTGCGCCTGTATGCCAATCGCCGAAAAAAAGGCTTCGAACCCGCCATTGAGGTGCCTCATACGCTCGACGACACCTTGCCGATCGTTTCTGCCTCGCCCAACGAACTGGTGGCGTTCAGCGATGTGCTCGCCACGGGCCAGCAGCATCTGGTGCGTATACGTCATAACGAAGTGAAATGTTGGCCAAACCTGGGTCGAGGACGTTTTGCCCGAGGGTTTGTGTTGGCCACGCTGCCGTTGCGTTATGAAATATTCAAGGCAACCCATGTACTGCTCGTCGACCTGAATGGAGGTGGCGCTACGGACTTGCTGTATTTGAGCGCCGACCACCTGAGTATTTTCCTCAATAAAGGCGGCAACGGCTTCGAGGTGGATGCGATCAAAATTCCATGGCCAGAGGGCGTGCGCTACGACGACCACTGTCAGGTCAACGTCGTCGACGTGAACGGCCTGGGCTGCCCTAGCCTGATCCTGACCGCCGCCCACCAGACCCGCATGCACTGGCGCTACGACTTTTTCACCCAAAAGCCCTGGCTGCTCCTGCGAACCGACAACAACATGGGGGCTCAGGCCTCGATCAAATATCGCAGCAGTGCCCAGGAATGGCTGGATGAAAAACGTGAGCGCCATGCCAACGGCCAGCCGGCTATCAGCCAGTTACCCTTTGCGCTGCTGCTGGTCAGCCAACACACCCAACGAGACGAAATCACCGGCAACCGGCTGACACAACACTGGCGCTATCGCCAGGCTTATTACGACCGCACAGACCGCGAATTTCGTGGTTTCGGGCTGGTGCTGCAAACCGACACCGAGAGCAGCAAAGACACGCAACACAGCCAGGGTTTCAGCGCCCCCGTGCGCACCAGAACCTGGTTTCATACCGGGCAATCCATCGACATGCCCACCCTCGGCCATAGCACGCACGACCCACAGGCCAAGGTGATGGGCCGCACGCTGGTCAGCCGATACAAGGCGATATCCGGGGCACAGCCGCTGGATCATCACGACGACTTGATCAGCGATCCTGCGCCACCGCTGGCACGCGAAGTGGCACGCGCACTCAGCGGCAGTGTGCTACGCGTGGAGGTGGCAGCGGCGCACCCGGCGCAAGGCACCGTGCCCTATGCTGTCACGCAACAGCGTTATCTGATCCGTGAACTGGCGCCGAACAGTGCCCATACGCCCTATGCTCGGCTATTGCCATTAGCCCTGGAGTCGATCAGCTATCAATATGAAGGGGTGGAAGATGATCCGGTGTGCCAGCACCAGATCAACCTGCGCTGGGATGCCTATGGCTGCCTGGTGCATGGTGTCACCCTGCATTGTGCCCGCCGTACAAGCGCCTCCAGCTCACCGCCTGCCGTGCTGATCGATGAACATCACCAGCGCTGGTGGCGCGATACCCATGACAGCGCGCAACAGTCCTATTACCTGAGCGAAACGCTGGCACAGCACATTCATCTGGACGACGCACAACACTGGCGCCTGGCCCTGCCCTACCGCCAACGACAAAATACCCTGGTGCTGGGCAAAGCCCCAGCGGCCGGCGGGTTAGACCTGGGGCGTATCGCCTATGAGGGGTTCATCGACAACCGCGACGGGCCATTGGCAGCAGGTGCCAAGCGTGAACTGAGCAGCTTGTCGGTGCAACGCTATCGGCAAGCCGGTAGCCTCGGTAAAACCCTGGAGCCCGGCGTCGCCACTGCCCAGGCCTTGACCGATTACCTGGAAACCGCAGAGCTGGATGACAACGCTCTGAATGTCTACAAGGACATACCGGCGATGCCCAACCAACCTGCAGTTGATCTGGTAAAAAAGCTCAGCGACAGTGGCTATCACACCATGGAGCTGTTTTTTCTATTCGACGGCGAGGCGCCGCCCGAGGAAAACCGCCTGTGGTCGATTCGCCGGCACTTTCCCCGCTATGGCAAAGCCACCCAGTTTTATCGGATAAGGGCGCTGCGGGCCACCGAGGCCCATGGCGAAACAACACTCAACTATGACCCCTACACGTTGCAAACCGTGCGTGTAAAAATGCCCGACGGTTGTGTGACCAAAGCCGAATACGACTATCGCTTGCTGCTGCCGACAAAAATCGTCGACCCCAATGGCACTATTCAAGAAGCGCTGTATGACGGTTTCGGGCTACTGCTCGTCAACACCTTTCACGGTCACGAACAAAGTCTCAGAGTGGGTTTCGCCGCCTTGGAGAGCTACCGCCCGCTCAAGGATGTAACGCCCGGGTTTGCCATAGAACACGCGCAAAGCGTGTTGCAAAACATGGCCAACCTACACTGCTACGCCCCATTCAGTTGGATGGGCGCGGTCGACTTGGCCCTCGTCAAGCCGGAGTGGGTCGCCCAAGCCTATCTGCTTCCCAGCGGGCATATCCGCGCAAGCGCGAGGGCACGCCTGGGCGCACGCGCGCGTCAGGGGCTCAGCGACAGCAACAGACAACTCAAGGCGTTGATCGACAAAGCCAGCCGGACCCCAGTCCATGGGCTCATGTTGCAAGCCGACCGCTACCCGGACGATGCCGAACAACAGATCCGCATGACCCTGACCTGCTGGGATGGCTTTAGTCGTACCTTGCAGACCAAGCAGAAGACTGAGCCTGGCCTGGCCAATGCGGTCGACGACAAGGGCAACTTGCTGGTCGACGAGATACCCGATACGGCACCCGGTTCCTTGAAAAAACAGCTGCGCCAAGTGCATGCAGCCCCCCGTTGGCGCGTCAGCGAGCGTGTCGAATACAACAACAAGGGTCTGGTCGTTCGCGTCTACCGCCCCTACTTCGCTGACAAGCACGCCTACGTCAATGATCAATCCATGCGTGAGCTGGGCCACAGTGACCGCCAGTTCTACGACCCTCTCGGGCGCCCGACAAAGACACTGACCGCAGCAGGATTCATGCGGCGTACCACTTATTGGGCCTGGTATACCGTCAATGAAGATGAAAACGATACCTACGAAGAGCTGCAAGCTGCCCCCTCCAAAGCACTGACTGACGAACGATAAGGGCCCGGCAGATCGGATCGCCAGAGAGTGCGCGTTCCCCAGGTTTGGATCGCTCCCACGCAGAGCGCGGGAACGATCAACGCAGGCGTGAAGCCGTGGCAACCGGCAGGACGGCGGCCCATTGGTCCTCCTACCCAGGCTGCGGACCGCGGCGCCATCTCGACTCCAAGGTCGAATACCCGCTCCTGGCCAACTGGACGAAAAAGCCCCGCCATTCGGTCAGCGCGGAAATCACGCCGCGGGCCGCCATCACCACGTTGCGAGTCATCCGGCTTTGGGCAGCCAAGGGCAAGCCCGTCAGCCTGGCGGTCAAGACCTCGACACCGGACGCGGCCCAGTGTGTCCACACCTGATTGAACATTCTGCTCAGCCCACCGTGGGCCAATGCGGCAGGGTCCGGCCGTTGCAGGGTTTGGCCATGGGGATCGTGGACGGCCGTCGGGTGACCGCCACGAATCATCGTTCCCATCGCTGCATCGTAGGCTTCTATTGCCGGTGTGACATTGGGCAGCATCAGCGCAGGCACTTCTTCGCCGTATATCGCGTTGGCCACGGTTGCAAGGCCATAGGCCGCCGTCGCTGCGGTGGTGTGCGTGACCCTACCGCGCAGAGGCGTGCTGCCCCAGGAGACACCGGTGCCGTGCCCACGAATGACCTGCTGCACGAGTTCCCTGGAGAGCGCGCGTACATGCCCGCCCAACCGCCGGACCGCCACCGGGTCCCAGCTGTGCTCGGCTTGATCACCTATCGAGTCGCCATAAACGGCATACCCCATACCCGCCGCTCCTGCAAAAAGAGCACCGATCTGCGGCGCAAATCGCGTCCAGTTACCCGCGACACCGGTGCTCATATGTGCCGTGGACACTGCATCCAGCACCGCGACGGTAAGGCGCAAGATCTGGTTGCGTTGCGCCGTGGGCTGGATGTTGTTAATCGCCAGATCGACGCCCGTCGAAATAGCATTGGCAATATAGGTGGATAAACCATCGCGAATCGCGGCCGACGCACCCGCCTGTATCCTGGGTCGAAAAACACGCTCCATATGCGCGAGCCTGCGCCTGATGGAAGGCCTGCGCAGTTGTGTCTGGCTAGGCTGCTCCAAAGCCGGTGTGGCTGTCAGCCCATGCTCATCGACCTTCGTGACGGGGTTACCGCCGACCATGGCGTACAAATTCAAGCCATCGGCATCGCCAGTCGGGTCCGGGCTGATCCAGCGACACAACCACGGCGCGTAATACCTGAAGCCGTAGTAGGACAGCCCACTGGCATCGCGCTCCTTGCCCGAATAGCGGATGAATTTATAGCTCGCCTCGCTGGCGCTTTTCGCCGCCCACCACGCAGTACCGCCGTAGGGATAATAGCTTTCCTGGCTGAGCCGTTGCGCCTGCTCACCCAGTTCCAGGGTGCTGCTGCCCAAGTGGTCCGACAAGCCGTAACGGATCTGCGTATCCTGGCTGCCCCCCGAAGGATGACGATCCCAGGACAGTACCCGGACAGTGAGCGTACCGACATCGAGGTTGAGTACATTCAGTTGCTCACCCGTTGCACTGTCATGGCGAATCTCCAGCCCTGGCAAGTAGCGCACCTGCGCCGTATGCGACACGCCCCTGGCTTGGGTTACCCGGCGCTTGAGGATGCGTCGACCGGTTGCATCGTATGCGTAGCGTTCCTCATCGTTGCTTCCGCCCTCGCGCAGCACCTGGGTAATGCGCACCAGTTGATTGCGCACATCCCAGCCCATCCCATGATGGCCCTCCAGCGCTTGCAGATTGCCGTTACGGTCAAAGTGCTGCCCCAACCCCGGTACCGCACTGCCATCGGCCTGCGGCACGAAATGATTACTGGTGGCGGCTACGCTCATCCGGCGCGTGAAACCCGTGCCGCTGCTGGGCACATGCTGCAACTCAAGCAAATTGCCGGCTGCGTCATAGCTGAACTGCTGGGTGTAGCTGCGCCAGACGCTGTCATCAGTCGCGCCGAACGCCACCCTCGCCGGTAACGCGGGGCCACCCTGGTTGCCGGCGGTTTCGCGTCCGGTGGCCTTGGTCAACTGCGATAACGTGTCGTACTCATAGACGCTGGCCGAACTGATCCGGGTGTTGCTCGACCATTGTGTCGGCTGGGCAAGATCATCGATCCGCACAATGTTGCCGACGCAATCATAATCGTAGGTCAGATCTTGCAGCGCTGTGCTCGTCGCCCCTTGCACACGGGCACTCATCTGCCGCAAGCGACCATCGGTTTCACGGTAGAGCAAGGTACGCACAACGCCATTCCCGGCGCGCTCACTGATCACTTGGCCCGCCGCATTGTAGCGACGCTGGTCCATCAACTGCGTACGCACGCCGCCCGTGGGCAACACAACGATGCTCGCCGGCTGGCCGTCAATGCCATAGGCATATTCAAGGCGATTGCCCTTGGCATCCGAGTGATGCAAGCGCTCACCCAGCGCGTTGAAACCCGTTGATGTGTGGAAACGCTCAGGTTCCAGGCGCGCATCGCGTTGTGCATCGGCCAGCGGCCAATCCAGCGCAGCGGTCGCCTGCCGGAAGCGTCGGGTTTGCTGGACAACGTCTGCGTGCAGCCCATAAAACTCGTGGAACAACGACCCGCCGCCGTCATCATGGCGAATCACCCGGCCACAGCGATTGCGTGCGGCCTCATGGTCCGAGGGTGAAGCATAGGCAATACGCTCGACACACTGCGGTTGCTCATCATTGGCCGCTTGCTCGAAAACGGCGACGGGCCGCACGTATTGATCGTAGTGATGCACCTGATGGGCCCCCCGCCCATCCCACTCTTCCAGTAACTGCCCGGCCTCCCCCGGCAACGAGAGCCGCCAGCCGGCATCTACGCTGTCGATGCGCAATGCATGCCCGCCAAGGCTGTAGACCATGCGTTGATTGGCCTGAGTGCCAGCCTCTGAGCGCGACAATTGCAGCAGGCGCGGATCCCACTGCTCAATCATCAAGCCGGAACTGCCAAACACCTGACGATGAATACGCGCTTGCGGTTCAACCTGTGCCGTTGAGCGGTGATACTCGATATTACGAACAATCAATCCACGCGGGTCGACAGCGGCCAGGGACGGCGTATTTCGGTGGATGGCATTAGACATGACCTCAAGACCTCATTTGTGAATAAGTAGTCTTGAAAGCCTAGGGAAGGTGGAGGGGGGAAGGTGGTGCAAGAAGATGTTTTATGTATTCGGGGGCTGGCATCACCTCGACCCGCTGGCGCGGGTCGAGGCTGCGCTCAATGCCCGCCGGCGCAGGTCGGCGAGGCCGGGGCTGCGTCGATTTTCGCCCATTCATCAGGCGTGTAGGTATGCAGCGCCAGCGCATGAAATTCGCTCATCAGGTCACCCAGGGTGGCGTAGACCTTCTGGTGGCGCTTGACGCGGTTGAGCCCCTCGAACTGCGGGCTGACCAGCACGGCCTTGAAGTGGGTCTGCAACCCACGGCTGTGCATATGGCTTTCATCCAGCACGCTCAAGTGTTGCGGGCCCAGGGCGGCGAGCGCCGTTTCGATACGCTGTTGCATGGTCATTCCTGCTTACTTCTTCTTGGCCGGTGCGGCGGCTTTTGGCGTCAGCTCGTTGGTCATGTCTTCCAACAGCTTGTTCACCACCGGCACGGCGCTTTCCAGCTTGGCCTGGGTCATCTGGGCCGACTGCTGGGTCAGTTGTGGCATTTTTTCCAGGACTTTCTTGCCCAGTGGCGACTGGTAGAAGGCAACCAGGTCCTTGAGCTCGGATTCGCTGAAATTGGTGGTGTAGAGCTTGACCATGTCCGGTTTCAGCTTCGGCCAGCCGATGGCCTGGTCGAGGGCGGCGTTGGCCTTGGCCTGGTAGCTGTCCAGTACGGACTGCTTGGCGGCGGGCGCCTTGGTCTGTTCGAAACGCTGGGCGAACATTTGCTGCACTTGCATGTACACCGGGGTCCCCAGCTTGTCAGCGTGGGCCAGGGTAAGGAAGGCTTCGGCACTGGCGTTGTGGCTGGCGGTATCGGCAAAAACCTGGCCGCTGGCGCAAACCAGAGCAACCGCGGTACAGATGGCACGAAGACGAGTCATCGAGTTTCCTTTTCTAGCAGGCGAGGTCTTACCCCCAAGGGCGACCATTCTGCGCCTAAAAAACCTCGCGGCTCAACCCCACCCCCTTACAGGCCCTGGTTTTGCGGGGCGCAATCGCACAAATGCGTGTTTAGGGAACCCACAGTGGTCGCCAAGGCCTAAACTGACCAATCACGACTGGATAAGGAGGGTGCCCGATGAGCCGTATCGAAACCGACAGCCTGGGAGAAGTACAGGTCCCCGATGACGCGTATTGGGGCGCGCAAACCCAACGCTCGCTGGTCAATTTCGCGATTGGCGAGCAGCGCATGCCGCTGGCGGTATTGCATGCCCTGGCCCTGATCAAGAAGGCTGCCGCACGGGTCGATGACCGCAACGGCGACTTGCCCGCCGACATTGCCCGCCTGATCGAACAGGCCGCCGACGAGGTCCTCGACGGCCAACATGATGACCAGTTCCCGCTGGTGGTCTGGCAGACCGGCAGTGGCACCCAGAGCAACATGAACGCCAACGAAGTAATCGCCGGCCGCGCCAACGAACTGGCTGGCAACAACCGTGGCGGCAAGAGCCCGGTGCACCCCAACGACCATGTGAACCGTTCCCAGAGCTCCAACGACTGCTTCCCGACTGCCATGAGCATCGCCGCCGTGCAAGCGGTGAACAAGCAACTGCTGCCCGCGATCGCCACCTTGTCCGGTGGCCTGGCGGAGCTGGCCGCACGGCATATGAAGCTGGTCAAGACCGGGCGCACGCACATGATGGACGCCACGCCGATCACCTTTGGCCAGGAGCTTTCGGCGTTTATCGCCCAGCTCGATTACGCCGAGCGTGCGCTCCGCAGCGCCCTGCCCGCCGTGTGCGAGCTGGCCCAGGGTGGCACCGCCGTCGGCACCGGGCTCAATGCGCCCCATGGCTTTGGCGAGGCGATTGCTTCCGAGCTGGCGGCGTTGTCGGGCTTGCCGTTCGTGACCGCACCGAACAAATTCGCCGCCCTCTCCGGCCACGAGCCGCTGGTGACCTTGCACGGCGCGCTGAAAACCCTGGCCGTGGCGCTGATGAAAATCGCCAACGACCTGCGCCTGCTCGGTTCAGGCCCACGTGCAGGCCTTGCCGAAGTCAAGTTGCCGGCCAACGAACCGGGCAGCTCGATCATGCCGGGCAAGGTCAACCCCACCCAGTGCGAAGCACTGTCGATGCTGGCCTGCCAGGTGCTGGGCAACGACGTGACCATCGGCATGGCCGCCAGCCAAGGCCACTTGCAGTTGAACGTGTACAAGCCGGTGATCATCCACAACCTGCTCGAATCGATCCGCCTGCTGGCCGACGGCTGCAACAACTTCCAGGAGCATTGCATTGCCGGCCTTGAACCCGACGCCGAGCAAATGGCCGCGCACCTGGAGCGCGGCCTGATGCTGGTCACCGCGCTCAACCCGCATATCGGCTACGACAAATCGGCAGAGATCGCCAAGAAGGCTTACGCCGAAGGGCTGACACTGCGCGAAGCCGCCCTGGACCTGGGCTACCTCACCGATGCCGAGTTCGACCAGTGGGTACGCCCGGAAAACATGCTCGGTAGCTAAACCGTCATGCGCAGCCGCCGGGCCTTGAGCCCGGCGAGCAGCGACGGCGCCAGCGCGACGGTCGCCGAACCCAGCACTACCACGAATGCACCGAAATACCCCAAGGCATTGATCTCTTCGGCCTGCACATAGTCCGGCCACAACCACGCCGCCAAGGCCACCGCCACGAAGGTCACCAACGGTGTCAACGCCAGGGTCGCACTGACCCGCGAGGCCTCCCAATGCGCCAGCGCTTCAGCAAATGCGCCATAGGCCACCAGCGTATTCATGCAGCATGCCAGCAGCAACCAGCCTTGCAGCGGGCTCAACTGCAATGCCTCCAGCGGATGCGTCCACGGCGTGAGCAACACCGCGCACGACAGATAGATCACCATCATCACTTGCAACGAGTTCCACACCGTCAGTAATTGCTTCTGCCCCAGCGCATAGAACACCCAGATGGTGGTGGCGAGCAGGATCGTCAGGACTCCGGCGGTGTAGGTGCCCATGGATGTCAGCAGTTCCACCAAGCGTTGGTTGAAGAACAACCCAAAGCCTGCGATCAGCACCACCAACCCGATAACCTGCCCCAGGCTGAAACGCTCTTTAAACACAAACACGCTGGCGATCATCAGGAAAATCGGACCCATCTGCACCACCAGTTGGGCGGTGCCGGGGCTGAGCATCTTCAGGCCAACCAGATACAGTACGTAGTTGCCCACCAGACCACACACCGCCATGCCCACCAGCCAGCCGCCCTTGGGGCCGAGCACTTTACGACTGGGCAGGCGCTTGGTTGCAGCGAGGTAAAGGAAGAGACAGGTGCCGGCGACCGTGAGGCGAAACCAGGTGACGGTGATCGGGTCCATCACCAGCAACACTTGCTTGAGTTTGACCGGCAGGATGCCCCACAGAAACGCGGTCAACAGAGTCAAGCCAAAGCCATAGACCCAGCGGCCGGAAGAGATGTGCATGAGTGCCCCAGATGCCAGAGGAAGTGGAGCCGCATTCTAGGGGCAAGTCACTCAATTGGGATACGCTGCAGTCTAAATGTGGGAGGGGGCTTGCTCGCGAAGGCGTCGGCCCAGCAAACAATGAGGTTGACTGACCCACCGCTTTCGCGAGCAAGCCCGCTCCCACAGGGGGTACGCGCACACCTCAACGATCAGGTCGGCTATAAGGCCGCCATCGGGGCAAGCCCCCTCTCACATTTGAATCAGGCTCGATCCACGCTATTTCTTTTTCTTTTTGTCGTGTTTGTCGGTTCTATCGAACGCCTCTTCCAACGCCCGATTGATGGTGCGCAGCACCTTGACCCGCGCCCAGCGCTTGTCGTTGGCTTCCACCAGGGTCCAGGGCGCCACCTCGGTGCTGGTGCGATCAACCATGTCACCCACCGCCGCACGGTAGTCGTCCCACTTGTCGCGGTTGCGCCAGTCATCTTCGGTGATCTTGAAGCGTTTGAAGGGGATTTCTTCACGAGCCTGGAAGCGCTCCAGTTGCGTCTCCTTGTCGATGGCCAACCAGAACTTGACCACGATCACGCCGGCATCACGCAACTGCTCTTCAAAGTCATTGATCTCGCCATAGGCGCGCATCCAGTCTGCTGGCGTGCAGAAGCCTTCGATCCGCTCCACCAGCACGCGGCCGTACCAGGAACGGTCGAACACGGTAAACATGCCCCGCGCCGGGATCTTCTGCCAGAACCGCCACAGATAGGGCTGCGCACGTTCGTCTTCACTGGGCGCGGCAATCGGCACGATATGGTACTGACGCGGGTCCAGGGCCGCCGCCACACGGCGGATCGCCCCGCCCTTGCCTGCCGCGTCGTTGCCTTCAAACACCGTCACCAGCGCGTGCTTGCGCATGCGTTTGTCGCGCATCAGGCCGGAGAACCGCGCCTGCTCGGTAATCAGCTGTTCTTCGTAGTCGTCCTTGTCCAGGCGCAAGGTCATGTCGAGGCTATTGAGCAGACTCATCTGGTCCACAGCCGACGGCAAAGGTGCCGGGTTCATGCCGCTGGCCTTGCCCTTGGGCTGTTTCAAGGCGTTTTGCAGGCCCTCCAGCAGGATCTTGCCGACGGTGAGGCTGCGGTAGTTGCTGTCCACCCCTTCGATCACATGCCATGGCGCATAATCCCGGCTGGTGCGGCGCAGCACGCGCTCACCGAAGTGCACGAACTTGTCGTAGGTCTTGGACTGCTGCCAGTCCAGCGGACTGATGCGCCAGCTGTGCAGAGGGTCATCAGCCAGGGCCTTGAGGCGTGCCTTCATCTGTTTCTTGGACAGGTGGAACCAGAACTTGAAGATCAGCGCGCCTTCATCGCAGAGCATCTTTTCCAGGCGCTCGGCACCGGCGATGGCCTGGTCGAGCCGCGCATCCTTGATCTGCCCATGTACCCGTCCTTGCAGCATCTGGCTGTACCAATTGCCGAAAAAAATACCCATACGGCCTTTGGCGGGCAGTTGCCGCCAGTAGCGCCAGGCCGGCGGGCGCGCCAGTTCTTCGTCGGTCTGCTGATCGAAGGTGCGCACTTCGATCAGGCGCGGGTCCATCCATTCATTGAGCAGCTTGACGGTTTCGCCCTTGCCGGCGCCCTCGATGCCGTTGATCAGGATGATCACCGGGAAGCGCTTCTGCTGCTGCAACTCGTACTGCACTTCCAGCAAGGCTTCGCGCAAGGCCGGTACTTCGGCGTCGTAGGTGTCTTTGTCGATGGCGTGACCGATTTCGGCGGATTCGAACATGGGCAGCTCCGTTTCAAGATGGCTAAAGACTAGCGGATTGGGCAACGCCCGGGGGCAGGAAATTCCAACCGCACTTGCCTTGGGTCAATTCAAACACGGTTGATCGGCTAGAATGGCCGCCTTGTCTTTGCCTGCTGTATTTCTATGAGCCGCCCATGACCCCCATCACCCACGCCCAGCTCGACTGGGATGACCAAGGCCGCCCTCACTCGCGGGTGTTCGACGATGTGTACTTCTCCGACCAGTCGGGCCTTGAAGAAACTCGCTATGTGTTCCTTGAGCAGAACCGCTTGCAGGAGCGCTTCGCCGCCTTGCCTGCGGGCGGGCGATTGGTGATTGGCGAGACCGGCTTCGGCACGGGCCTGAATTTTCTCTGCGCCTGGCAATTGTTTGAGCAACACGCGGTGGCTGGTGCGCGGCTGCACTTTGTCAGCGTGGAAAAATACCCGCTGAGCCACGCCGACCTGCAACGTGCCCTCGCCCTCTGGCCTGAACTGCAACCATTGGCCGACCAACTGCTGGCGCAGTACATCGCTATCCATCAAGGCTTCCAGCGCCTGGTACTGGACAACGGCCGCGTGACCCTGACGCTGCTGATCGGCGACGCCCTGGAGCAACTTCCGCAACTGGATGCACAGGTCGATGCGTGGTTCCTCGACGGTTTTGCCCCGGCGAAAAACCCCGATATGTGGACCGCAGAGTTGTTCGCCGAGCTGGCGCGCCTGGCGGCGCCGGGTTCGACCATCAGCACCTTTACCAGCACCGGCTGGGTGCGCCGGTTGATCAACGCAGCGGGCTTCAAGATGAAGCGCACGCCGGGCATCGGGCACAAGTGGGAGATCCTGCGCGGCGAGTTTCTCGGCTGGCCTGCTGACACGCCGCCGCCTGCCAAAAGCAAACCCTGGTTCGCCCGCCCTCCAGCCATCGACGGTGAACGCCACGCCATGGTTATCGGCGCTGGCCTGGCCGGTTGCGCAACGGCTGCCAGCCTGGCCGCCCGTGGTTGGCGCGTCAGCTTGCTGGAGCGCCATGCCGACCTTGCGCAGGAAGCCTCGGGCAACCCTCAGGGCGTCTTGTACCTCAAGCTTTCGGCCCACGGCACCGCATTATCCAAGCTGATACTCAGTGGTTTCGGTTACACCCGGCGCCTGTTGGAGCACTTACACCGAGGCGTCGATTGGGATGGCTGTGGCGTGTTGCAACTGGCCTTTGACGCCAAGGAAGGTCAGCGTCAGGCCCAACTGGCCGAGGCTTTTGCACCGGGACTGCTGCACCTGTTGGACCGCGAACAGGCGCAACAACAGGCTGGAATCCAACTGGCCCACGGCGGCCTGTTTTTCCCGGAGGGCGGCTGGGTGCATCCACCGTCACTGTGCCAATGGCAGGCGACACATCCTCTGATTGAAGTGCTCACCCACCATGAGGCGCTTGAATTGGACCGGCTCGACGACCAGTGGCACGCCCGCGCAGGCGATCGTGTGTTGGCCAGCGCCAGCGTAGTGGTGCTCGCCGGGGCGGCCGAGATCAAGCGTTTCTCCTTCAGCGCAGACATGCCACTCAAGCGCATTCGCGGGCAGATCACCCGGCTGGCGCAAACCCCGGCCAGTGAGGCCCTCGCTACCGTGGTCTGCGCCGAAGGCTACGTCGCACCCGCCCGGCTTGGCGAACATACCCTGGGCGCCAGTTTTGACTTCAACAACCAAGACCTCACGCCCACGCTCGCCGAACACACTGGCAACCTGGAGATGCTGCGCGAGATCTCCACAGACCTGCTGCAGCGCTTGGGCGCCGACCGCCTGGCAGCCGAACAGTTGGAAGGCCGTGCTGCGTTTCGTTGCACCAGCCCCGACTACCTGCCAATCGTCGGGCCGCTGGCCGAGCATGGGGCGTTCCAGCAGGCTTATGCCGTACTCGGCAAAGACGCCCGGCAAGTGCCGGATACGCTGTGCCCGTGGCTGCCCGGGTTGTATCTCAACAGTGGCCATGGCTCCCGCGGCCTGGTCACTGCGCCCCTGTGCGGTGAGCTGTTGGCGGCCTGGCTGAATGATGAGCCACTGCCGGTACCGGCCAGCGTAGCCGAGGCTTGCCACCCCAACCGGTTTGCCCTGCGCGCTTTGGTTCGAGGCCAGGCCGCAGTCCGAAAAGAGCGAGGTTGAAGGCAAGGAGGCTATCTGCCTTATAACTTATCGGTCTAAAACTCCACGCATAGCACTGGGTCAGTTTCTGGGTACGCGCCGTTTGGCGTAGTGAGTATTGACCCCTCCCCAACGGAAAAACCGGTAAGGAACTTATGTGTGGATTAGCTGGCGAGTTACGCTTTGATCATCAACCTGCCGACCTGGCAGCCGTAGAACGCATCACCCATCACCTCGCCCCCCGAGGCCCCGACGCATGGGGCTTCCACGCCCAAGGCCCGATTGCCCTGGGCCATCGCCGCCTGAAAATCATGGACCTGTCGGACGGCTCCGCCCAACCGATGGTTGACGCCCAACTGGGGCTGTCCCTGGCGTTCAATGGCGCGATCTACAACTTCCCCGAATTACGTGAAGAGCTGGAAGCCCTGGGCTACGCCTTCTATTCCGGCGGTGACACCGAAGTGCTGCTCAAGGGGTATCACGCCTGGGGTGAAGCGCTGCTGCCCAAGCTCAATGGCATGTTCGCGTTCGCCATCTGGGAGCGTGACGCCCAGCGCCTGTTCATTGCCCGTGATCGTCTCGGGGTAAAACCGTTGTACCTGTCGCGCACCGGCCAGCGCCTGCGCTTTGCCTCGGCGTTGCCGGCGCTGCTCAAGGGTGGCGATATCAACCCGATCCTCGATCCGGTGGCGCTTAACCATTACTTGAACTTCCACGCCGTTGTACCCGCGCCACGCACCTTGCTGGCGGGTATCGAAAAGCTGCCGCCTGCTACCTGGATGCGTATCGATGCCAGCGGCAAGACCGAGCAGAAAACCTGGTGGACCCTGCCCTATGGCCCCCATGCGGATGAGCAAAACCTCAGCCTGGAAGACTGGACCGACCGTGTGCTCGACAGCACCCGCGAAGCCGTAGCCATCCGCCAGCGTGCCGCGGTGGATGTAGGCGTGCTGCTTTCCGGCGGTGTTGACTCGAGCATGCTCGTCGGCCTGCTGCGTGAAGTCGGTGTGCAGGATCTGTCGACCTTCTCCATCGGCTTTGAAGATGCCGGCGGCGAGCGCGGCGACGAGTTCCAGTACTCGGACCTGATCGCCAAGCACTACGGCACTCGCCATCACCAACTGCGTATCGCCGAGAGCGAGATCATCGAGCAACTGCCAGCGGCGTTCCGCGCCATGAGCGAGCCGATGGTCAGCCACGATTGCATTGCCTTCTACCTGCTGTCGCGGGAAGTAGCCAAGCATTGCAAGGTGGTGCAAAGCGGCCAGGGTGCCGACGAATTGTTCGCCGGTTACCACTGGTACCCACAGGTGGATGGCGCCAGCGACCCGTATGCCGCGTATCGCGAGGCATTTTTTGACCGCAGCTACGACGACTATGCCGCCACCGTCGCACCGAAATGGCTGACCGCCAACGACGCCGCCGGTGACTTCGTACGCGAACACTTCGCCATGCCGGGCGCAGATGCCGCCGTGGACAAGGCCCTGCGCCTGGACAGCACGGTGATGCTGGTGGATGACCCGGTCAAGCGGGTCGACAACATGACCATGGCCTGGGGCCTGGAAGCGCGTACGCCGTTTCTCGACTACCGCCTGGTGGAACTGTCGGCCCGTGTGCCGGGCAAGTTCAAGCTGCCCGACGGCGGCAAACAGGTGCTCAAGGAAGCCGCACGCCGGGTGATCCCCAGCGAAGTCATCGACCGCAAGAAAGGTTACTTTCCGGTGCCTGGCCTCAAGCATTTACAGGGCGACACCTTGAACTGGGTGCGTGACCTGCTGCTGGACCCTAGCCAGGACCGTGGCCTGTTCAACCCGGCCATGCTCGACCGCTTGCTAACCGACCCGCAGGGCCAACTGACCCCGCTGCGCGGCTCCAAGCTGTGGCAGTTGGCGGCGCTGAACCTGTGGCTCAGCGAACAAGGAATCTGATTCATGAAACCGAATGCCGCGGCTTATAGCCAACGCTTGCTCAAGGGCCAGGCACCTACCTACGAGCGCCTGCAAGCGCGCCTGGCCGAAGATGGCAGCCCACTGGCCGCCGAACCGATTGCGGTGCATTGCGGCTGGGGCCGGTTACTGATCGGCCACACCTTTCCCGACCCGGCCAGCCTTGCCCAGGAACTGCTCAATGAGCAGCCCGGCGAGCGCGACATCGCGCTATATGTAGCCGCGCCTCAGCAGATTCTCGGGATTGATCCACAACAGTTGTTCCTGGATCCGTCCGACACCCTGCGCCTGTGGTTCACCGACTACCGCCCCGCCACCCGGGTGTTTCGCGGCTTTCGTATTCGCCGGGTGCAGACCGAGGCGGACTGGCAGGCCGTCAACCAACTGTATCAAGGCCGCGGGATGTTGCCCGTCGACGCCGAGCGCCTGACCCCGCGCCATCAAGGCGGCCCGGTGTACTGGCTGGCCGAGGACGAAGACACCGGCGCGGTGATCGGCAGTGTGATGGGCCTCAATCACCAGAAAGCCTTTCAGGATCCGGAAAACGGGTGCAGCCTGTGGTGCCTGGCCGTCGACCCACACTGCACGCGCCCTGGCGTCGGTGAAGTGCTGGTGCGTCACTTGGTGGAGCACTTCATGAGCCGGGGCTTGAGCTACCTGGACCTGTCGGTGCTGCACGATAACCGCCAGGCCAAGAGCCTTTACGCCAAGCTGGGCTTCCGTGCATTGACCACCTTTGCGATCAAGCGCAAGAACGGCATCAACCAGCCGTTGTTCCTGGGCCCCGGACCGCAGGCGGAGTTCAATCCCTATGCGCGCATCATCGTCGAAGAAGCCCATCGGCGCGGCATTGATGTGCAGGTGGACGATGCTGAGGCGGGCCTGTTCACCCTCAGCCATGGCGGGCGTCGCGTGCGTTGCCGTGAATCCCTGAGCGACCTGACCAGCGCCATCAGCATGACCCTGTGCCAGGACAAGAGCCTGACCCACAAGGTGCTCAAGGCCGCTGGCCTGCAACTGCCCTCACAGCAATTGGCGGGCAGTGCCGATGACAACCTGGAGTTTCTCGACGAACACCAGCGCATCGTGGTCAAGCCGCTGGATGGCGAGCAAGGCCAGGGTGTTGCAGTGGACCTGCAAACGATCGAGGAAGTGCAGCAAGCCATCGAAGCAGCGCGCCAGTTCGACAGCCGCGTGTTGCTGGAAAGCTTCCATGAGGGCCTGGACCTGCGCATCCTGGTGATTGGTTTTGAAGTGGTCGCCGCGGCGATCCGGCGCCCCGCCGAGGTCATCGGCGACGGCCAGCATTCCATCCGCGCCTTGATCGAAGCTCAGAGCCGACGTCGCCAGGCCGCTACCGCTGGCGAGAGCAAAATCCCGCTGGATGCGGAAACCGAACGCACCCTGAAAGTCGCAGGTTTCGACTACAGCAGCATCCTGCCCCGTGGCGTGCAACTGGCGGTGCGACGCACTGCCAACCTGCACACCGGTGGATGCCTGGAGGATGTCACCGCGATCCTGCATCCAACGCTGGTGGACGCTGCCGTACGCGCTGCCCGCGCCCTGGACATTCCCATGGTCGGCCTGGACCTGATGGTGCCGGCGGCCGACCAACCGGAGTACGTGTTTATCGAAGCCAATGAACGGGCCGGGCTGGCCAATCATGAACCGCAACCGACGGCGGAGAGGTTTGTGGATTTGTTGTTTCCCCATAGTCAACCGGCAACTTGAGCGATGTATCGCCTGTCCCTCATCGAAACCATCGATGCCCTCAACTCATCAGGAGTTTCCATGACCCGAACCATCCCCGAACCGGATCTCGCCTACCTGCAAAAAGTGCTGCTGGAAATGCTCGCCATCCCCAGCCCCACCGGGTTTACCGACACCATCGTGCGCTATGTCGCCGAGCGCCTTGAAGAACTCGGCATCCCGTTTGAAATGACCCGGCGCGGCACCATTCGCGCCACCCTCAAGGGCCAGAAAAACAGCCCTGACCGTGCCGTTTCCGCGCACCTGGACACCATTGGCGCCGCCGTGCGCGCCATCAAGGACAACGGCCGCCTGACCCTCGCCCCAGTAGGCTGCTGGTCGAGCCGCTTTGCCGAAGGCAGCCGTGTCAGCCTGTTCACCGATAACGGCGTGATTCGCGGCAGCGTGTTGCCGTTGATGGCCTCCGGGCATGCGTTCAATACCGCCGTGGATGAAATGCCGGTGAGCTGGGACCATGTGGAACTGCGCCTGGACGCCTACTGTGCCACCCGTGCGGACTGCGATTCCCTGGGGATCAGCATCGGCGACTATGTGGCCTTCGACCCACTGCCGGAGTTCACCGAGAGCGGGCATATCAGCGCCCGTCACCTGGATGACAAGGCGGGTGTCGCTGCGCTACTTGCGGCACTCAAGGCGATCATCGACAGTGGCGAGCCGCTGCTGATTGACTGCCACCCGCTGTTCACCATCACCGAGGAAACCGGCAGTGGCGCAGCGGCCGCCCTGCCCTGGGATGTCAGTGAATTTGTCGGCATCGATATCGCCCCGGTTGCCCCGGGCCAGCACTCCAGCGAACATGCGGTGAGCGTGGCGATGCAGGATTCCGGCGGGCCGTATGACTATCACCTGTCGCGGCACTTGCTGCGCCTGGCATCGGACAACGACCTGCCGGTGCGCCGCGACCTGTTCCGCTATTACTTCAGCGATGCGCACTCAGCCGTCACCGCCGGCCATGACATTCGTACGGCCCTGCTGGCTTTCGGTTGCGATGCCACCCATGGCTACGAGCGTACCCATATCGACAGCCTGGCCGCCCTGAGCCGCTTATTGGGCGCCTACATTCTGAGCCCACCGGTGTTCGCCAGCGATGCGCAACCGGCCCAGGGTTCCCTGGATCGGTTCAGTCATCAGATCGAGCATGAGACGCAAATGGAGAGCGACACCCGCGTGCCGTCGGTGGACAGCCTGGTCGGCCAGAAGTCCTGACGCGGCCTGCACCTGGTACTGGAAACAAAGGTCCCGGCACAGTAGCATCGCCGGGACCTGACCCCTGAGGCTTGTATGCTGATTCCCTACGATGCACTTGAAGTCGACACCCTGACCCGCCTCATCGAAGACTTCGTCACCCGTGACGGCACCGACAATGGCGACGACACGCCCCTGGAAACCCGCGTGCTGCGCGTGCGCCAGGCGCTGACCAAGGGCCAGGCACTGATCGTGTTCGACCCTGAAAGCGAGCAATGCCAGTTGATGCTCAAGCACGATGTGCCCAAGCATCTGTTCGACTGACCTTCCCGCCTAAGGATTGGGTAACGGCACTGGATGGGTGGGCGAGCCCTGGCGTTCGAGAATCTTCTGGTACACCTCGGCGCGATGAACATTGACGTCCACCGGTGCCTGGATGCCGAATTTCACATGGGCACCGTTTACTTCAAGGATATGCACGGCGATGTCATCGCCAATGGAGATGACTTCGCCTATGGCGCGGCTCAAGACCAGCATGGCGGTTGTCCTTTTCGAGTGACAGGACCTTGACCATGCGCGCTTGAAGAAGCACCGGCAATGCCTTGCGGGTAAATCAGTCACCACCTACACAGACTGGTAATTTACCTGACAGACCAAACCCGAATTAGCCTTTAACGGCCTGTGCCTTGGCGCGCATTTTGTCGGCCATCAGCGTCATTTCGTCATACAGCAATCGCGGATTTTTCTGTTTCAACGCCCAAGCCATGCGCCCCTGTTCATGGGGCAGGATCATGAATTCGCCTTCAGCCACGCGCTGGTAAATGTACTCGGCGATATCGGCCGCCGAGATGGGCGAACTCTCGAGCAATTTGCCTACCTGCGCCTTCATGGCCGGGGTTGGCCCACGGAAGGAATCGAGCAGATTGGTCTGGAAAAACGACGGGCACACCACATGCACGCCCACTTCCTGCTGCTTGAGCTCCACCAGCAGGCTTTCCGACAACGCCACCACGCCAGCCTTGGCCACGTTGTAGTTGCTCATGGCCGGGCCTTGCATCAGCGCGGCCATGGAGGCGATGTTGATGATGCGGCCCTTGCTCTTTTCCAGCAGCGGCAGGAATGCCTTGCAGCCCTTGACCACGCCCATCAGGTTGATTGCGATCTGCCAGTCCCAATCCTCCAGGGACAGTTCGGCGAAGAAGCCCCCCGAGGCCACGCCAGCATTGTTGACGATCACATCGATGCCGCCCAGCTTCACCTCACAGGCCTGGGCAAAGGCCGTGAGCTGACTGTAGTCACGCACGTCACAGCGCTGGGTGAACCCGTCACCACCCGCCTCGCGCACCCGCTTGAGGGTTTCCTGCAGACCGGCCTCGCTGACATCCGACAACGCCAGCTGCCAACCCTCCCGGGCCCAGCGCAGAGCGATTTCACGACCCAGGCCGGACCCGGCACCAGTGATCATCATGCGGTTTTGCATAGGAAGTAGCCTTGTGGTTCACCAAAGAAGTGACCGGCAGTGTAGCGAAGGTTTTTCCTGCACCCACGCACCATCAGATTGATGAATGCCCCAAGCAAACCTTGGGCTCGGTCGGATGCCTGCGTATAGCCTAAGTTCAATAAACTTCAACTGATAAGATGGATTTGCGCACGAGTTAAAAGAAATAACCCACTGAACAAAATGCTTTAAGAAAACACTGAATTTTCTATCGAGTGAGACGGTCGGAGTTGTTAAGGCGTCTGTATTTAATTAAATGGGCGCGTTATTTAATAACCGGTCTTGGCACAAGATCTATAAGGAAAAAACCATGAGCCTCATTCTGATCATTATCCTGATCCTCCTGCTGGTTGGCGGCCTGCCTGTATTCCCGCACTCACGTAACTGGGGTTATGGCCCGTCGGGTATTCTGGGTGTCGTGCTGGTGGTCCTGCTGGTGCTGTTGTTGCTCGGCCGGATATAAACGCCGAGCGTTTGAAATGCATCGGAATAGGGGGCGGTCTTCATAAGACCGTGCCCCTGCCACACCACCCGGCATGCGGGTCCGAACCGGGCGGCTCGAGAGATTGAGGTTATGAGAGTCGCACCAATCCAGAGCTGATTGGAACGGCCTCGCGCCTGTCTGCGCGCCAATCCCCAGAAAAGGGGCGCGAAGTGATGGTGGCAATGCCTGATTATCGGGTCCACCTGAATGAAATTCCCATCCTTGTACCGCCTGACCCAGCCGGAAGAATAGGTCGTCATGATCCTGTTAAAAAGGTCACTGGTGGTCGAAGGGCCCAAGCTCAGCAAATAGCTTTGATAGCCAATACGACGCAGCACCTTGCGCAGATGGCTTTCCCAATCTCGCCGGTGCAAGTCGCTGGCCAGCACGGAAAAGTCATCCAATACCTCTTTGAAATTGATCCTCAGGATTACATCTTCTTGCTTATCCAAAATAAGTCATCCACGATGAGTCCCTGCCACTCATAGAAGCTTTTTTGATACAGCTCAATTAAAAACGGGCCACTGAACAAGCGACCCGCTGTGCGCCGCTTACAATCCTGCTTGGCGACAGTGTTGTTCTATAAAACTCTTGAATATTCCAATGCCGTCCTCCGTCAAAATACTTTCGGGATGGAACTGGACACCCTCTATGGGGTAGTCAGCGTGCCGTACACCCATGATGTATCCATCATCCGTCGAGGTGGACGTCACTGCCAGTTCACCGGGCAGCCCCTGGTTATCAATAATCAGCGAGTGGTAGCGAGTCGCCTTGATCGAACGCCCCCCGGTATGGGTGTAGACACCTCGCCCATCGTTATCGATGATGCTGATCTTGCCATGCATGACATGGGAGGCTCGAATGACCGCCCCGCCAAACGCCAGACCGATGGCTTGATGCCCCAAACAGACGCCCAATATCGGCAGTCCCCCTTTAAAATGTTGGATTACTTCAATGTACCCCGCATCCTGTGGATGCCCAGGCCCTGGGCCCAAGACACAAAAGTCTGGCGCATACGCTTCGATTCGTTCGATCAAATTTGGAACATCATTGCGCTCCACATGGGTTTCCAGTCCAAGCTGTTCAAGATACTGGCTGATAATGAATACAAAACTGTCGTAGGCATCAATCAGAAAAACTTTCATTGCAGCATCTCCTTTCCAGTAACCGCACGATAGACAGAGCTCATTTTGTAGAAGGTTTCGGTCCACTCTTTATCCGGAACCGAGTCGGCCACCACGCCCGCCGACGCACGCAGGTAATAAGTACCGTCTTTATGAACCGCCGAGCGAATGCATAAAGCTGTATTGATGCTGCCGTCGAATCCGATCAAGCCGACTGCTCCGGCATATATCCCACGACGATTGTTTTCCATGCTTTCGATAATCTGCATCGCACGTATTTTTGGGGCACCGGTCATGGTTCCCGCGGGGAAAGAAGCCTTGATCACGTCAAAGGCGTCGAAGCCTTTTCGCAATAAGCCACGCACGTTGGAGACCATGTGATAAAGGTGGGAGTACTCCTCGACCAACATTAACTCATCGACTTCAAGTGAACCTGGCTGGCAGACACGACCAATGTCGTTCCTGCACAAATCCACCAGCATCAAATGTTCAGCCCGCTCTTTTTCAGAGCGCGTCATGCTTAGGATCAGCTCGCTGGACGGTATGCCAGGGGTTTTGCCCACGGTACCGGCGATGGGCCTCATCTCGATCAGATCGTCCTTGATGCGAACAAATAGCTCGGGGCTTGCGCCAATCAGGTCAACGCCACCCAGGTTGGCCAAATACATGTAGGGAGACGGATTGTTCCTGCGCAGCGCCCGATACACGTCAAAGGGTTTGACCGGCGTATCCACCTGCACCTCATGACCCAACTGGATCTGATAAATATCACCTTGGCGAATGTGCTCCAGCGCCTTGTCGACCCAACTAAGGAACTGCTCCTTTTGCACCGTATCGCGCGCGACCGTGGCCGATGGGTAAATAATCGGCGAGTCAACAGCCGGGATACCCTTAGCGTCCGCCAGCAGCGCAACGTAGTCATCGGTGCTACAGGATTTCCAGAGTGGACTGTTGTTAACCATGACGTCCACTGTTCCATTGGCGTGGAAGTACACCAGCGTCTGAAACACGGTCAAGGCAATGATCGGATAATCATTGGTTCGCTCGGTGAGGTCGGGAATATCCTCGACAAACCGAACACAGTCATAAGAGAGATAGCCAAAAAAAGCGAGGCTGGGGTTAGTCTGACGCGGAACTTCAAATGGCGTTTGTAACGCACGCAGCAAATTCCATACCGCATCGTTCGAACGAATACTTATACGCCCTTGGTCATCCAGAACTATTTCCTGTGCCGACAATGCACTTCTTAAATAACTGAGCAGTTGCTCATTAGCTTCGAGTGTTGCATACCCCTCATAAATCTTTACCGCCAACAGGGGTTCTATTCCGATTATTGTCGCCTTGCGATCCCGGCTGGGGCCGGACAGCGATTCGAGAATGAAGATTTTATCGGCACCGAGTACTTTTGTCGCCGCTTCATAGACTACAAGCGGGTCGCATTTCAAACGTTCAGTATGTAGTTGAACGCTCACGGGTGTGGTTATCCCACGCATGATATAACTCCTTTTTATTGATAACAGGCTCACACAGCAGAGAATCGAGCGCGCAGGGCGACGCCTCATGCTGTCTGGTAGTTCAGCCGGCTAATTATTGATGTGAAGGATTCATCAGCCACGCGCCCACTAGGGCCCGCAAAAGTACTTACTCAAAAAGAGACAAAACTTCAGCGCACCATTCGCGTATTACGATTCTCGTGGGAACAGCCACGAAAAATCGAACAACAGCGCTCGGCTATTAATGAATTACCAATAAGGGGGTGTTTGACTGAAACAGGCAGCAAGACACCGGCGGTTGCTGGATTAGCGACGCCAGATATTGCTTTTGAAAACCGAAAGATGGGCAGTGTTGGACTCGGAGGATGATCCGAGGGAGCTCTTCAGCACTGATAGTCGGTAATACATTTAAGACTTCCTGTGTCTTGAGGGCATTGCAGGAGTGATTCCTGAATACCCGTTGGATACTACTCATAGGTTCAATAGGGGTCAACCTCAATTACCTAAGGTTTACAGGCGCTCTCATACAGGGTCAGGCAACGCCTGAGCCCCTGCAAGAAACCGCTGGATAGCCTGCAGGGTTTGCTCGGCATACTCTAGGTAGGGTACATGCCCCGCATCCTCGATAATGCAAATACTGGCCTGTGGCAAAAGCCGGCGGACCTCGTACAAGCACGAAACATCAAAGACCCGATCATTGCTCCCCCACACCACCAATGTCTTGGCTTGAACGTCCGCCAATCGCGGTTGAAGCGGGTACAGTCCGGCATCCTTGAAGTCCCCTAGTATTTTTCCAATTTTCTCATAGCGCTGTGCCCCCTTGTTCGCCAGCGCCCTCGCCAGAAAAGCTGGAACCTTGGGCGGCCGGGTGAACACCATTTCCCACAGGGCCTGCATTTCGCCAACGCAGCGATAGCCAAAAGGGTGTTTGCCCGACTCCAGAAACTGACTCATCGCCGGACTGAGGCTACGAACATACGCATTCGCATCGTCGGCATAGCGCACAAAACAATGGCCTCGGCGCTCAAGCTCCCGGTCCACTTCGTCCAGCAGCACATTCGTCAGCAACGGCGACAGTGGGCCGCCTTGTGGCGCCCCGCAGCGGCTTTTCTCGACCTCGCCATTGATCAGCGTTCCTGCATCCAGATACGCCCGAATCAGCCGGATAACCGACCGATCCGCAATCCGATTGCCCAAACGATCGATCAAAGTATTGTGGTCAACCCGATCGAAGAACTTCTCCAGATCAACATCTACCACCATTCTGCACCCTGAGAACACGTGGTGCTGAGCCGCCAAAACCGCGTCCTGCGCACTGCGGCCCGGGCGAATGCCGCAAAAAAAAGAGGCCTTCTAGTGAACTGCCCCCCAAAAGTTGGACAGGAGACGCTATTGATTTAGTGCCTGGGTCCGAAATTGTATCGGACTCAAGCCATTCAGTCTGAGGCTTATGCGGTCTTGGTTGTAGTAGGCGATGTAATCCT